>DAOWKG010000010.1 GCA_030639985.1 Desulfuromonadaceae bacterium | reverse complement strand
CAGGAAGAGCGCTACGATTTCCTCTCCCGCCAGCGTGACGACCTTAACCAGTCGTTGGATGATCTACAAAAAGCGATCAATCAGATTAATCGTACCACCCGGAGATTATTTAAAGAGACCTTTGAACTAGTGAATGATAAATTTAAGGTAGTATTTCCACGAATGTTCGTTGGCGGTAAGGCGGAACTGCGTTTAACTGATGAAGATGACCTGCTCGAAACCGGGGTGGAGATTGTTGCCCAGCCACCGGGAAAACGACTGCAAAATGTCAATTTGCTTTCCGGCGGGGAAAAAGCTTTTACTGCTGTGGCGCTGATTTTTTCGTTGTTTTTGATCAAGCCGACCCCTTTTTGTGTCCTCGATGAAGTTGATGCTCCCCTAGATGATGCCAATATTGATCGGTTTGCCGAGATCGTTCGGGAGATGACAGCGCAGTCGCAATTTATTATTATTACCCATAGTAAGCGGACTATGGGTATAGTAGATACCATGTATGGAGTAACCATGCAGGAGCCGGGAATTTCAAAATTGGTTTCGGTACGTATCAACGATTATAAGACCCTTGAAAAAACCGGTACCGCATAAATCTAGTACTCTATATACTTTAAACCGTCGCAAGATTGCGCTGGAATTTTGCGTGTCAACAAGGCGTGTTTTCTGCTGCATAGCCAAAGCTATACAGCAGAAGTCCCAACGCAGTTGATGCGTAAATGAACCAACAAGATGTGAAGGTTTAGGGTGGATAGAGGACTTGGACAACAAACTTTTCATGACAAGGAACACTTTATGCCATTTAAAACGTTATTGAACCGATTACTGGAAGATATCCCCGGTGCTGTGGGGGCGATAATTGTTGATTGGGAAGGGGAAGCGGTTGATCAGGTTGCCAGAGTGGATGATTATGAAATTAAGGTGCTAGGAGCACATAGCGGTATTGTCCTTGGCTTCTTGCAAGAGGCATTGTCACGGATTGACAGCGGCAGTTTAGATGAGCTGGTTATCCGTGCCGGCAAAAACAAAATATTGATGGCTCCATTAACGGATGAGTACGTTCTGATCTTGCAATTGGGACCAACTGCAATTGCTGCTCGGGCATCCTATAAAATGGGCAAGTGTGTCGCTGAATTACGGGATCAATTCGTCTTCGATTAAGTGCCGGTATGGTGCGAAAACGACATGGTATAAAAAG
Organism: Desulfuromonadaceae bacterium; assembly: GCA_030639985.1. GTDB lineage: Bacteria > Desulfobacterota > Desulfuromonadia > Desulfuromonadales > Geopsychrobacteraceae > Desulfuromusa. Next base: position 3,826 of record DAOWKG010000010.1, on the reverse strand, counting down.
AATTATTTAAGGATTTGATATTTATGGATTGGAATGAAGCCCTGGATTGGATTAAGGCGCTGGATTGGGAAGTTGCGCTCGAATGGCTCAATAATTTGATTGTTGTCATAACGCAACTACTTGTTGATACCGGTATCCCTGACGAATACCGTCCTCTGGTTGCGCTTGGTATCATCTATCTTGGCGTTACCGTCGTCGTTTTGCTGTTGATTCTGTTGTTGCTGAAAATATTCAAACGGCCACGCAAACCGCAGCCTAAAATTGTCGATGAAGAAAAAGAAAAGCTCCCGGTTGATGTGGCGGGTGAGAGTCCAGTTGAGCCAGAAGCGGAAGCGGTAGAACCGCTTGCACCCGCACCGGAATTAGAACCGCAGCCCGAGCCCGAGCCCGAGCCGACATTAAGTATGTTCGAGCGCTTTAAGCGGGGGATGTCGAAGACCCAATCGTCATTGGTAGGGCGGGTTGATAGTTTGTTGCATGGCAGAACTGTTATCGATGAAGATCTGGTTGAGGAATTGGAAGAAATTCTGATTACTGCTGACCTGGGAATGCAGACCACGCAACAGCTGATAGCTTCATTGGAGCAGAGTAGGTCAAGGGGTGAATTGAGTACCACCGAGCAGGTACGACAGTTGCTGATGGCGGAGTTGAAGCAGATTCTGCAGTTTGAAAGCAAGGATCTTGATGTCGATAGCGCCTCCCCATTTGTTATCATGGTGGTGGGGGTCAATGGAGTCGGCAAAACGACGACAATTGGTAAGTTGGCAAACCAATTTGCCCAAAGTGGCAAAAAAGTCATCCTTGGTGCTGGTGATACCTTTCGTGCTGCTGCTGCAGAACAATTAGAAATTTGGGGCGAAAGAGCCGGAGTTGAGGTGATAAGGCATGCTGAAGGTGCCGATCCGGGTGCCGTGGCATTTGACGCTGCCAAAGCGGCAGTCGCCAGAAAAGCTGACATCTTATTGCTTGATACCGCCGGGCGTCTCCATACAAAAGTTAATCTGATGGAGGAACTGAAAAAAATCGGACGGGTACTTGATCGAGAAATTCCCGGTGCACCGCATGAAATTCTCCTGGTGTTGGATGCTACTACCGGTCAAAATGCGTTAACTCAGGCAAAGCTGTTTAATGAAGCTGTGGCTCTGGATGGTATTGCGTTGACGAAGCTTGATGGTACTGCCAAGGGGGGCATTGTTGTCGCAATTGCCGCCGAATTAAAAGTACCGGTGCGCTATATCGGGATCGGGGAACAGCTCGATGATTTGCGTCCGTTTGATGCTGAAATGTTCATTTCCGTACTATTTGACCAACATAAATAGCTTAGCGGGGGAATATGGAACTTTTGGATCGATTAGAGCTTGCCACCGAGACCTTGCAGCAGCAGAATCGGCAGCTGCGGGCAGCAAATGCTGCCCTACTGATTGAGCAAAAACAGTGGGGCGAAGAACGAGCCCATATCCTCGCCGAAATTGATCGGATCCTCAAACGTCTTGACGATGTCCCATTGGAGCAGTCTTGAATTCCAACATGAATATCAAAATCTTGGGCCGTGAATATAATTTACGGAGCCAAGAGTCGGCTGAGCAAACTGGCCGAGTTGTTAGCTTTGTTGAGGAGCGGCTTGCTGAAACGGCTGCCGGTAGGTCGGTCGATACCAGAGATCTGACCGTGTTGACGTTACTTAATCTTGCCGGGCAGTATTTGCAATTGCTGGAACAGCAAAAACAAAACGGTGAGCAGCATGGTGATCGTTTGCAGCAACTTGTTGAGCAATTGGAAAGTGAGCTGGTTGATAATTCTGGTTGCTAAAGTTGACAATTTCAATGTATTGTCAAAAGCTCAAACGCTGACTGATGATTGCTAGTGGTTCTGCGGTCAGGTTTTTTAGATAGATTTGGTACGGTACAAATATAAAGATTAGGTATAGACACACCCTTTTGTTTGGGGTTTAAAGCCTGCTTCTGGCAGGGCGTTGCAGTCCTTCTGAAAATTTTGTTATTACTGCAGGTTGTTATGACCTCGTTATAGGGGGAGTGCCTGCCGATTTTCAGGTAAAAATATAGTTTCGGTTTAATCAAACCAAATATTTGGATTTGCGTACGTAGTCTATTTCCCCTCCTTTTGTACCTTTCCTCTTCTTTTCTCAGAAAACCTCGTGGTGATGCCTTGGATGTAATGCTATGGGAAAACAACTCATCCGCAAACAGTTTCTTGATAGTCGCAAGCAGCTTGATCGGACGACCAGTCATCGTTTGAGTTTAGAGGCGCAGCAGCGGTTGATCGGTTCTGAACTTTTTATTCGGGCACAATCTCTGGCCCTTTACAGCCCGATCAACAATGAGGTTGCTACTGATCAAATCCATGCTTTTGCCAGAGAATGCGGTAAGCGAATTTATTATCCGCGGGTAGTTGGCGAAAAGCTCGAATTTATCGAAATAGATTGCGTTGCTCAATTGGCGCCGGGAGCTTTCGGGGTCGCCGAACCGATTGGTGAAACAGAACTTTCTGGCGCTAAGTTTGATCTGATTATTGTCCCCGGTATTGCTTTTGATTTACATGGCCACCGCCTTGGTTACGGGCGGGGTTTTTATGATCGCCAACTGGCTGAAAAATCGCCCAAAACAGTGACAATCGGGCTTTGTTTTGAAATGCAGCTTTGTGAGCGGTTGCCGACCGAAACACACGATCAACCACTCGATTATGTGGTAACAGAAACAAGATACATCTCCTGTCAGATTTGATCTGACAGGTTCATCATAAACTCTGAAAAGAGAGGGATTAACTGTGCAAACTGATATTTTGACAATTATATTTGTCCTGGGTGCTTTAGCCGCAGGTATTTGTCTGGGGATGGTTTTACGGCGGAAACTGTCGGAATCGAAGGTCAATAATGCGACAGCTGAGGCAGAGAAAATAATCAGTGGTGCTGGTAAAGAGGCTGATACCTTACGCAAAGAGGCTGCCATCCAGGCTAAAGATGAAGTTTTACAGGCCAAAACTGATTGGGAACATGAGGCTCGTAATCTTCGTAAAGAGATCCACGATCATGAGGTTCGCTTGCAACAAAAAGAGGAGAATCTTGAGCGCAGGCAGGAACATGTCGAAAAGAGAAGCGAAGAGCTGAACAGTCTGGAGCATAAGCAGCGTCAGCATGCTGATCGTTTGCAAAAGCAGCAGGAAGAGGTTGACCAGCTTCACGTAGCGCAACGGAAAGAACTGGAAGATATCTCCGGTATGAGTGGTGAGCAGGCAAAGCAACAGCTGATTGATTCAATGTTGAGTGAAGCTCGTCATGATGCCGCTAAGGGGATTAAGCGAATTGAGGAGGAAGCTCACGAAGCTGCCGATAAAAAGGCCAAAAAAATCATGGCGTTAGCCATACAGCGCTATGCTGGTGATTTTGTTGCAGAAAAAACGGTCAGCGTCGTGCCGTTGCCATCGGATGAGATGAAGGGGCGAATCATTGGCCGTGAGGGGCGTAATATCCGAGCGATAGAAGCTGCTACCGGAATTGACTTGATTATTGATGATACCCCGGAAGCGGTGGTGATCTCCGGTTTTAACCCGGTGCGCCGTGAAGTTGCCCGGATATCTCTGGAGCGGTTGATTGCCGATGGTCGCATCCATCCAGCTCGAATTGAGGAATTAGTTGCAAAAGCTCAGGGTGAGGTTGACGAAGAGATCCGGCAGGCTGGTGAACAGGCCACTTTTGATGTCGGTGTTCACGGGATTCACCCCGAAATTGTCAAATTGCTGGGGATGCTCAAATATCGAACTTCCTATGGCCAGAATGTATTGGTTCACTCGATTGAGGTCGCTTTTCTTT
>DAOWKG010000048.1 GCA_030639985.1 Desulfuromonadaceae bacterium | reverse complement strand
CACCAACCATTAAAGGTTACCCTTACGGGTGATTTAAAAGCAGAATGCCTGACTTGCCATACTCAGCAAAACGACCAACTGGTAGCAAATCCAAGCATGCATACCGAAGTTGCCTGTAACTTCTGCCATGCTGATACCCATGGTAACGTCCCTGAGTGTGCCCAGTGTCACGAGCCCCATTCTGATGAAATGGTTCAAAAAGATTGTGCCACCTGTCACGAAGTTCACCGGCCAACAGTACTAGAATATCCAGATACAACCCCTAATGTACTTTGCGCTGCTTGCCATGAAGATGCATTTACGGAACTTCAGGCAACCACCACCAAGCACCGTGAAATTGGCTGCGTAAAGTGCCATGCCAATAAACATAAAACCGTACCACAATGTGCTGATTGTCATGGAACCCCTCACCCAGCCGGGATTCATGCGAAATTTCCACAATGTGGAGCTTGCCATAACACTGCTCATGATCTCAATAATTTGAGTCTGTAATATGACTTAAACCGTACTTAAGGTTATTTCTGCACCGGGAGAGCTTTTCCTCCCGGTGCAAAATCCAACTCGATACGTCCCGGCCAGCAAACTTTTCGGCGTTAAAACCGGCCGGAAACAGCACTTGTTTGTCAATGCTGAGCACAGACCGAAATAAAGACTACAAACAACCCATGGCGGGGGGAGGAAACAACAAATGAGAACCCGAACCACACTTTCAAAACTCAACTGCTTGATCATAACTTTAGGTTATTTCAGTATTGGCGGAATCTGGATCCTTTTTTCAAACACACTGTTTACTCTCCTTTCTAATCGTCAACCGGTGGTACCCCAATTTATTGAAATGAGTCACTGGCTGTTTCTTGGTCTCTCATCGAGCCTCCTCTACTTCTTGCTCCAGCATTGGGATTCGCTGCAACCAAAATCAGACCAGCCACTTCAGAAATTAAATGTAGAGATGAAAAACTTCCGTGACTACAGTGCTGCAGCGGTCAAAGCAGGAGACGGGCTTGCATTGATGCAAGAGGCTTGTCAACTTTGTGTTGAAGCGGGCGGGCATCGCATGGCATGGATAGCTTCTGCCGAACAAGATAAAAATAAAACCCTCAAACAAACTACCAACTACGGTAACGTTGGCTGCTTCTTTGATAATTTTGACGCCACTTGGGAGAATAATGATAAAGGGAGATGTCCGGCAGGAACCTCTATCCGCATTGGTGAATCTATCATATATCAGGATTTGTTGAACAATTCACGCTTTAAACACCGCCGCGAAGCAGCTAAGCGCTGTGGTTTCGGCTCCTGTATTTCGATCCCACTGCGAGATGAGTTCAACATAACCGGAGCGTTGATTATATTTAATGCCAAAACCTATGCCTTCGACAGTGAGCAGGTTAAACTGCTCGAAGAAATTGCCGGCTACATATCTACAGGCATAACAAATATTCGTAAAGACAAAGAACATACATTGGCAGGAAACGAACATCTGATGCTGGCGGCAATCACAGAACAAACAGCTGAAGGGGTTATCACTTTTAACACCGACGGAATTATTCAATATGTAAACCCAAGCTTCATTGAATTGTGTCAACTCCCACTTAATAAAATCATTGGTATCAGCATTCATGAGTTTCAATGTTCTAAGAACAACCCTAAATTTTACCAGGCCATCCTGGCAGCAATAAAAGCCAATAGACCCAAAGCTGGGCACTTTATCACTCGCAATGGCAATGGTGATGAACACGACATTGATGTCAAGATAGCACCGGTTTTTGACGCATCTAACCGGGTCATCCAGTACATAACTACTATCAGAAATAGTACTAAAGAAATGCAGTTACAGCGATACCTCCAACAGACTCAAAAATTGGAGGCGCTAGCCGCGCTGTCGGGGGCAATTATCCATGCTTTTAAAAAGCAACTTGTTACTATATCAACCAATTCACAAGAAGGGCTAAGTGCTAGCAACGACAACGCCTCATTTCAAGAAAAATTTCTATCAATATTCAAAGCAACCCAAAATGGCCATAAGTTAGTTGAGCAATTTACCGCCATAAATCAGCAAAATGAACCCCCCAAACAGTTAATTGATATCGCTGATATAATCAATAAATGTGTCGTTGCCTTACGCACCAACTTGCCCTCAACAATAAAAATAAATAAACATATTGGGTCTGATCTCGGAATGATCAAAGCCAACAATAAACAAATTCATCAACTTATTATGAACCTCAGCACAAACGCCTTAGATGCGATGCTACCGACGGGTGGAGTGCTGGAAATAAGCCTCTTCAATCTTGACAGTTCAAACGGTAATTGTCAGAGCCAGGAGGGATTCCCAAAAAAATTTCTTAAACTGACAATAACAGATACTGGGCAAGGGATGGATCGTAACGAACTCAATTATATCTTTGACCCATTCTATACCACCAAAGGGCAAGGAGAATGGCAGGGGCTGGGATTATCAATTGCCCACGGTATTGTAAAAAATCATGGCGGCAAAATTTCAGCAAACAGTATTCTCGGAGCGGGAACCTCTTTTGTAATTCTCCTGCCACAGGAAGAGACAGTGGAAACCTGTGAAGCAAAAAGTGAGGCTAGAGGCCAAATGGCTCTAGCTTAAAATTAGTTATCGTTCTCCTTATATGTACATGGATACCGGTTTGTGCCACCGTTCGCACCTTACTTTTTATTTATTAGAGTGGCTAGTTTTGATTGGTGAGAGTAATTCATCTAATTGGTTCAAAGAGGAAGTAAAGTCTGCATCTGCCATTTCAGATAACGATTGGAGCTTATCGTTAAGCTGCTGAAGCTGTCCAAACTGCTGGTCCAGGTGCTGAATAGTTGAGTTTAGTTGTTCTGCAAAAGCTACCAACGTATCTTTGCTTCTAAGATTAATTCTTACCGTTAAATCACCATTCCTAACCGCTGCAAAATCTTTATTGATACGATAAATTGGCCCAGCTAATTTTTGCGGCAAAAAAATAGCGACAATGGTGCCACTTACAAGACTTACTGCACACCCAGATAAGACAACGGGGATAAGTAGATCGCTTAAACGGCGAATCTTAATATGGGCATCATAAAAGCTATTGATGGTTTCTTGCCGAGCATAGCCATACAAAATGAGAGCGGAAATAATGGCGGTGAGGAGGATAATCCCCCCGACACGAATCATTAGCCAAATTTGTAAGCGACGCTCGACCTGAAGATTTAAATAACTTCTTTTATGTTTTCTAGCGGCCATTTTTCAACCTTCTCCTCAATAGTTTGTATGACAACCGGTACAAAGTTCCTTTTTCCCCGCCTTAATAAGTCTTGCCTCATTGTTACTGCTGTGGCGCTGGTGACACGTCATACAGGTAAGCCTGCCATTACTAAGCAATGGATATTCGTCCGGGATGGTCATCCCCGGCGGCGGCAGCACGTTGATCGGATGTGATGCGATCTCAACGGTACTGAGGTGGCACTCAAAGCAGATGGTGGTGTTAACCTGTTTCTCATCTGATAAGGTCGGGTGACTGCTGGTGAGACCGTTGTTCAGTTCACTCGCTCCTTGAGGTTTCCGAACTATCGGCAGCGACTCTTTTTTTTGTTCTACCCGACCCAAAGAGATGGCGGCAGGTTGGTTTGTTGTAACTGAAATTTCAATTAAGTCGGCAATACGCTTAAATTTAGTCGAAAAACTTGTCGTATTATGAGCCTGCAAATTACGGGGCGTAACTGTTCTTAATGTCAGTTCTGACAAGGGAATAAATCTCCCCTGAGTATGTTGCTGAAAGGTGTCAGCACATTGTACTGATACCTTTGTATTGGCTGGATCAAAGTTTCTGATCTCTCGATTATGCTTAAGGGTATAAAAATCATCTGCATTTTCAACGTATTTATTATCGTCAAAATGGTAGTGCAACTGGCAACGACAAGGAACATCTGTGGTCCAACTAAGGCTGGCGCGGGAAAATAATTTGTCATGGTAGTGGTCTAAATGGAGTGGTGAAATAGTCGGCTGCACCGCTGGAGGCAATTCCACTGGAATTGAGTTAAAACTTGGACATAGAATTTCACTTTGTTGCTTTTGCTGGTTTTGATACCATAATTTAATTGTCAATTCGGTATCACAAACACTCGCCGGGAGCAGCGCAACCTGATGGGTATTTTCAACAAAGCTTTCGGCCAGCCATTCCATCCATTTTTTATCGCTAGGACCGGTACCCCCATGATCCTGCTTGACTGATTCGGGGATGGTCGCATCTGTTTCTGCCGGGATATGGCAAATTTTACAGCGGCTTTGAGAAATAGGGTCATGAACAACCATTTCACCGGTAGCGTTATTGAGGACATCACGATGGCATTTAAGACATAGGTCAGAATTTGCCAGAGCGGTACTTACTCCCAGGAAGCAAAACAAAATACATATCGTTATCACCCTCATATATTGTTTTGACATAAATATTAAGGCTCCTGAGCAGCAATTACGGCTGAAACCGATCCCTCGCCCATTTCTGGAAATATTTGGAGCAGATGAACTTTAAATGTTCCACTGGAAACTTTTATGGCTATCAATTTGCCAAAAAATTTCCAAGCAGCCCGCTTAAAATGTTTTTCGCGTACTGTCGGGATCGTTTGCACATTTACCATTAGTGATTGTCACAACTGAACCATGGTAATGGCAATCGGTACAGTGAGGGGTTCCCATCCCGTTGCCAGACCAACCATGGCAACGAAGTGCACCATCACCATCACAAGTAAGTTTCGTATCAGGAAATGTCGCAGGGCCGCCACAATAGGGGGTATCCCAATCAATTTCACTCCCATGGTGAACATAACGCCAAACATTATCTTCCGTTTCGGAATAAGCTCCCCTAGTTTTATCATCCTGATGGCAACGCATACATAAATAACCAATATCTTTGTTATCATTGGGGATTACACCATCATCAGCAGATTCATCAAGGGCGGTTATTGTCTTGCCCAAATCACCACTGTTAATCCGTCGCCGCAGTAGCATACCATTGGGAGAGCCATGAGGTTCGTGGCAATCAAGACAGGAGAGAGTATAATCTTGAGTCAGACTGACGGGTGCATATGGTGCTTGAACAGCAGCTCCCCCACCGATTATCGGCACTCCACTTGAATTGCGCGGATAGCGACTATCGGTTCGTGCTTCACCATGCTTCTCACCACCCATACCCCAGTCAATTTTCTTGAGGTATCTCCCTAGACTCGTACTATAGATATTGGCCGTAGCAGTATGGCAATCGGTACAAAACCCGACATAATCAGGGGTGCTGTTGCGTGCCTGGATTACATCACTGCCGGCAGTTGGTTCACGGGTGGTATGGCTATTGTCACAAAATAACGGTTCATAGTCTAAACCGAACCGATTCCCCATAGTTTCCGTTGCCCCCGCACCCCACAGGTTGGCATGATCCGATGGTTTAGAGATTGCGGAAAAAGTTGGATCCTGAGGATTACCAGCATTATCTTTAGCCAAATGGGGATTATGGCAGGCATTGCAAGGGTTGGAAGAATCGCTAAACCAACTAAACTCTGCTTTAGCAAAAGTATAAACATCGTAGAGGTTGTGGCTGGAAAACTGGTTCATCGTCGCCCGAATATCCATTTCTCCCAAGGTTCCGCAACCAAAACTGTGGCTATAATCAAAGTTAGCAACACTTTGTCCGGAGGAGGTCAGGGTCGAGTGACAAAAAAAACAAAAGTTATCGGTTTCTGCATAAGGAGAGCTCATCGCCGCAGAATTAAAGTTTTGATAAAAGAGAGAATAGGCAGCAGCACCGTTTCCCGGTGACGGCTCAACCCCATCGATACTGGCATGCTGTTCGTGACAATGGCCGCAATTCCCCTGCACATACCCTTTATCACTAGGAACTCCCCGATTAACACCGATGGTACCACTGCCGTGAGCAGAATCGGCATACGATCCGGCACAGATCAAGGTTGGCCAGACAGAAACAAAAATCAGGATAAATATCATTGTTCGAAAAAAAATTGCGGGGGACAACATAGATCAACTCTCTCTAAAAATATTATCAATCCCTGCCGATACCAAACTTTTTGATTCGGTAGCGGATCGTATCGCGACTCATACCCAAACAATGAGCTGCCTTGGTTTGATTGCCAGCAAACCGGGTCAGTGCCTGTTCAATCAATATTTTCTCAACCCTCTCCAGCGCAATACCCCCTGGGGGCAAAATAATCCCCGAATATTTACTGGCATCATCTTCCGATAGAGTTTGAACCATATCATCATTCCCAGTGGTTTGATTTTTCAATTGCGTCATTAAAATCGGCCATATTGATAACATCATTAAAATTGGTTTCAATGTTGCAAACAATCGAGGAGAGTATCAATCAGCAGAGACGCTGCAATAAATCAACCAAATTCAATTTATGCTGAAGAAAATGACATGCGGCAAACACGTAACAGCTTGCGCACCTTTTTTGGACAGTGGAATTACCGCTAAGAAGCAACATGACCTTACTAATCGGAGTAGCTTTGGTTAAACCTGACCGCCCCATAAAGTAAAGCTGGAAGGTTATTATTTGCCCGCAACGGGGTGATTTGACCTAGGGCATATAACCCAACAAGGGGCATATAACCCAACAAAGTACCCCCAGAAACGTACCTGAGGATCTCGCTGTCTTGAATATGAGTCATAAAAATATTTTTTTCTCTCTAACTCCGTTATTCACAATAGTCCTCTTTTTCTTTTTTAGTGTCCCGATACTAGCGGCACAAAAAGATGACGTTCGACTCAAGGCAATTCTGGCACAAGACAATAATCAGCAGCCACTGGCGTATCCGACCTCGCTCTTTTATGATTCTGAAGCTGATGAAGTATATGTCGTAGATGCTGGCAATACCCAACTAGTGTTATTTGATCAGAATGGCTATCCAACTGATAGCGTCGGTAAAGGGCGCGGGTTGAGCAACATCAGCAGCGGCCTGCGTCACCAAAAAAAATTATATGTTTGTTGTGGTAGCAACAACGAGTTTCTCTCTGGCAGCATCAATGTTCTTGATAACGCCTTTTTTCCTGAGCAGCGCTTGATTCTGGCAACGGAGCGGCCAGACCAAACAACTTTTATTGTTAAACGGGTGATGGCCCACCAAAACGGCAGGTTTTATGTCCTGCAGAACGGCAATAGCGCTGTCAGCATCTTCAATAAGGGGTGGACTTTTTCACACCAGATCTCCCCTCCCCACGAGCATCTGGGAGTACAAGAACCAGCCCCGATTGTTGACATGGCCCAAGGGCGAAACGGCACCATGTACTTTCTCAGTGAGAAATGGGGTCGAATCTTTGTCTATGGTGAAAATGAAGAACCACTATTCAGCTTTGGTGAAAAAGGTGGCGACAAAGGGAAATTAGCCCGTGCCCGCGGGATTGCCGTAGATAGCCGAAATGATCGCATCTATATCTCAGATTATCTCCGCCACACGGTCCTGGTCTACAACATGAAAGGTCAATGGCTTTATGAGATCGGCGGCAAAGGAACGCGCCCCGGTTATTTTTTCTATCCCAGTTCGGTCTGTGTTGACAACAATGGCATCCTCTATGTTGCCGATACCTTTAATAATCGGGTGCAGATTTTTTCTATCAATCCGCTCCCAACAGATAAGTCTTAGTCCAGCATTAACAGTGTAATTTATTCACTTTTTCGGAGGAAAAAATGAAATTAACAGGTCAAATTATTGCTAGCACCATGTTCACACTGCTGGCGGTAGTCGCCAATGCCACACCAGTACCCTTGGCAATAGACGATTGCCTTAAGTGCCACGACGAAATCGTCACCGATATTTCAATGCAGGGGGGCAAACACAGCACCGAAATAAGTTGCCTTGACTGCCACACTGAACATCCACCCAAGGGTGCAAACGCTATCCCCGCATGTTCACAGTGCCACGATCCACAAGAAAAATCTCATTACAGTGTCGCAGACTGCCTGAATTGCCACAACCCTCACCACCCCCTGAAGATAGCCCCAGCAACAGGGACCTTGGTAAAACCGGTCTGCATCACTTGCCATGTTAATGAAGGGGCCCAACTAACCGGCTACCCCAGTCAACATTCTGAGCTTGATTGCAATGAGTGTCATCTTGAGCATGGCCAATTTTTAACCTGCCTGGAATGTCACGAATCACATAACGAGGTGATGGATTATGCTGACTGTCTGACCTGCCATAAGCCCCATATGCCAACGCTGGTGAAATATCCAGAATCTATTCCGTCATCGCACTGCACTGCCTGCCATGAGACGGAGGCAAAGCTTTTAGCAACCACGCAAACGCTACACAACGAACTAAGCTGTGCCTTCTGCCACAAAACCCAGCACAAAGTAATTCCCAAATGTACAATTTGTCATGGGGTTCCACATACAGCTGCTTTACATAACAAATTTCCGAGCTGTCTGAAGTGCCATATCGATGCCCATGACTTGCACAAATAAGTTTATATAAAAACAACCTGCCTTTGAGGAGAAGAGGGTCGTATGAAAAAACTGCAAAAGTCCCCGACTACACTGATAATTTTTGGCCTGTTGCTAATCATCTGGGCTCATACTGAGCAAACAGCAACAGCTAT
>DAOWKG010000093.1 GCA_030639985.1 Desulfuromonadaceae bacterium | reverse complement strand
GCGATTCCAGCTGATTCAGACCGAGCTGATTATTGTCCTCGGTCGGTTTGCAGCTCAGACACTACTGAAAACAACGACACCAATTGGTAAATTACGGGGTAAATGGCATGAATACGAGGGTATTCCAGTAATGCCTACCTTTCACCCTGCTTATTTGCTGCGGAATGCTGCGGGAAAAAGACCTGTTTGGGAGGATATGAAGCAGGTAATGGAGCGATTGGATCCAAGTTGAATCAGGCGAAGGTGTTGATATAGGTTCCGGGGAGGGGCAGGTCAACAGGAGTCATTTGATATTTAGCGACGTATGGATTTGTCTTTTTAGCGGTTGTGATGTTCTTGTTTATTGCAACCGTTTCAGGTTCCAGCGACAGGTGGAGGTCGTGACGTTCTTGACGTAAGGTTTTGGTTTCGGGACGATAGTCAACATATTCAGCTTCAATGATTGGGGCTGCAGCGGCGTTTTTACGGTAACTATCTCTGGCCTGTTGCGTTCTTTGGTGTTTTTCTGCCGGATCAACTAATGTTGCCACAGAACCAGGTGTGGTCAGTTGCGGTGGTTCGGTAATATATGAATTGTTAATAATCATATGGTAGTTCTATCTCAACGGGTAGACTGTTAGTGCACTCTCACTTGATTAAATATAGAGAAAATAGCACTTATTTGCAAGGCTAAAGGCACCGTTTCAGTATGCTGTCTTTGAAAGTAAAAACTGATGTGCGCTAAAATAGATGAAAATTTTTGCCCTCTATGCCAACAAGAAAATGGTTGTATGGCTCACAGTGATGAACGTTGTTGGTGTATGGATGTGAAAGTGCCACAGGCACTTCTTGATCTGGTTGCTGAAATGGAGCAGGGGCAAGCCTGTATCTGCCGTTCGTGCATTGAAAAGTTTAATGCTGATCGATCCAAATTTATTACGGCACTGGGTGATTAGCAGGTAGTTTTTTTGTCACTGGATTTTCTTTTCTGGTTCAATCCCTGGCTTCACAATTAAACCCAATTTGATTCACTACGATTCCTGTTTTGGAGCAATGAAGTGGCTTGTCTGAGACTAAATGGGAAGGATTTAAACCTGAAATTCATAGAAATAGGCTGAAAACACCTAATTAGAGCATTTATAACATGCTGATAATGCATGGATTGAACTAGACATCAGGGTGAATGCAAGTCGATGTCGAGTGAAACTGCAGTTGTTATTAGTTACATTCATCCACCAAGAATTGAACAAGATTTTTAGCCGGCTCTGGTGCTACCATTCAGTCGGCATTTTCAAGGTACAACGTGGTACCTTATCTAACTTGAGAAGAGGACAGAAATGAAGAATTGGAAAACAGTAGTAATGATCACTTTGGTTCTTGCGGCTTTTATTACAACCAGCGCTCTTGCCGTTGATGGTGGTAACTCCCGTAAAGGAAAGCATTTGTTTAAGAAAACCTGTAAAACTTGTCATGGCGCTGGTGGCGAAGGTGGCGAAATTTCCCCAAAAGTGAAAACTATGGCACAATGGGATCGTCATTTCAAAAAAGCTGCCAAAAAGCATCCTGGTGATGTTTTCAAGAAAACCCCTAAACAGGATCTGAAAGATATCAACCAGTTCTTATATGATTCTGCTGCCGATTCACTAAGCCCAGAAACTTGTGGTTAAGGTTCGCGGTTAAATTGTAAAAACTGTGCTTCATCATCAAGGTGGAGCGCAGTTTATTTATGTGGTCAGGAGTTTATTGTTTTTGCAGCAGTATGGTGCTGAATTCATCCAGTAGTCGATTTTTAATCAATTTACAGCCCAGTTGTTGATATTTTTGCCGCACGTCAAAGTTATATTCCCAAAGAATCCCCGAAAGAATCAGCAGGGCCCCGGGGGCTGCCTTAGCAACTAGTTCAGCAGCAACATCGAGTAAAATATCGCCGTAAATATTTGCCAGAATCAGGTTAAAATCGGTCTCTTCCAAGTCTGCCATGGTGCCACACAGGTGCTTAATCTGTTCGTCGGTGCCATTACGCTGGCAATTTCTTTGGCCGCTTTTGATTGCCCCCGCCTCGATATCAACACACCAGGCACGACCAGGGTTTAACTTTAGTGCCGCAATGGTCAAAATTGCCGTACCACTACCTAAATCGAGAATTTTACGATTATCGGCTGCCGGAATCGATTCGAGTAGCTCCAGGCAGCTTTGGGTGGTTTCGTGTTCACCAGAGCCAAAAGCACCACGATCCATGATGATGGAGATACGTTCATTGTCCGGTAGTGAAATATCTGGCGGAGCGATAGTGAATTTCTCGCCGATATTGAAAGGTTGATAATTTTCGCGCATGAGCTAAGCCGTAAGTTATATGTGGATTATAATAAACCACTACTTTTGAATAGTAACAGGATGATAGTGTAGCTGAAAGCGGATGCCAGAGTGGCGAGCATAACGATTGAACCTGCCAGTTCGGCATCACCGTCCATTTGTTGCGCCATGATATAGGTTGCGGTGGCGGTTGGGGTCCCTGCAATCAGAATCCCGATGCCCAAATCCATTCCCGATACCTGTAACGGCATAAGGAATAGTAACGCTAGTAATGGCAAAAAAACCAGCTTAATGGTACTGGCTGCCCCGGCAAGTTTTAGATCGCCGCGCAAACGTTCCAAAGAGAATCCGCCGCCGATTGCCAGTAATGCCAATGGTAGCGCCAACCCGGTGGTGATGTTAAGGGAACGATCGATTATCAATGGAATTGGTAGACTCCAGTAGCTCCAGATAATCCCCAGAAACGAGGCGATGATAAGAGGGTTGAGCAGGGTAGGAATTATCAGGCTGGAGAATTTGTTTTTTTCATCGCGCTGGTGTGGTAGCAGGAGAGCCAGAATGGCAAACAGATTTAACACCGGAACCAGAAAGCCCATCAGAATACCAGCTTTGGTAAGTCCATCTTCACCATATGCATTGAGGCAGATGGCCAAGCCAATATAGGCGAGATTGCCCCGGAATGATCCTTGACAGAAGCTGCCCCGGATAGCTGCTGGATATTGTCGCTTACCGGTGTAAAACCACGATAATGCAAATCCGCCGGCGATAACCAGAGCTGACCCGATTACCAGTGGGGCATTGAAATAGCTGGAGAAATCGGCTTTGCCAATTTTGTAGAAGAGGAGCAGGGGGAGAAAAACAATATAGACCAACCGATTGGTCTGCTGTAAAAAAGCGTCGTCGAAAAGTTTGAGTCGTTTGAGCAGTGTTCCCAGTCCAATCACTAAAAAAATTGGCAGGACAATGGTGACAGTTTCGATGAATGGTTGCATGTTTCCTCCAAAAGACTGCGGCAGAATAGCCCAGATAAAACCTGCTGTCCATCTTGTTGCCAGGGTAAAGATATTGTAGACTGCTGTGGATTTAAAATTTAGTTGTATGGGAAATAGAAGGTTGGTTGGGATATGAATAAATGGAGACTTATCGCGTATTTTATCGTTTTTGCTCTGTTTTGTAGCAGCAGTTTAGCTGCGGAACGGCAGACACCGGTAGTTGCTGCGGTTGCCAAGGCACGAGCTGCTGTCGTTAATATTCGCACCGAAAAAGTGGTACAACGGCGCAATAGCCCATTCTTTGGTTTTGGTGACTCAATTTTCGACCAATTTTTTCGCGGTGCTTTACCGCCGCGCAGTTATAAAACTCAATCGCTTGGTTCGGGGGTAATTATTGATGCTGATGGTCACATCCTCACCAATGCCCATGTGGTTGATAAAGCCTCAAAAATCTTTATTGCGTTGTCCGATAATCAGCCTGAGCTGGAAGCAAAATTGGTCGGGACCGATAACCGGATTGATCTGGCTATTTTGCAGATAATCAAGCCAGGTGATTACCCTTTTTTGCCACCGGGTCGTTCTGACGATTTGATGTTGGGGGAAACCATCATAGCGATAGGCAATCCGTTGGGTCTGGGACATTCAATTACCACTGGCATTGTCAGTTCGGTGCAACGTCGAATTCAAATTGACCAGAACTATTCTTCTCTGTTTATTCAGACCGATGCTTTGATTAATCCTGGGAATTCCGGTGGCCCTTTAATAAATATCAACGGCGAATTGATCGGGATTAATACTGCCATCGCTCGGCAGGCCCAAGGGATTGGTTTTTCGGTGCCGATTGATACTGCCAAGCGTGTACTTGGAGATTTGATCGATTATGGCCGGGTGCGGCGCGGGTTTTTGGGGATCACCATTGGTGCAGTAAGTAATTCCTTCGTCCAGTCGTATGGCGATGGTGGGGTGCTGATTGAGGCAATTGAAACTGGATCTCCCGCCCGCAGGGCAGACTTACGGGAGGCAGATGTTGTTTTGGCCGTGGATGCTGTCCCGGTTTCATCACCAGCGCAATTTCACTCTTTATTGCAAACTTACACTCCCAGTGATAGCGTCATTTTTACTCTGCTGCGGGGTTTACAGCAGCTGCAAAAACAGGTGACTCTAACGCCATTGCCTACTGGTTACGAATTATCTTATAGCCGTCGGGTATTTGGTTTTGAATTAATACAAGGTAGGGGGCGTTTGCTGATAAATAAGGTTGTTAGTGGTTCTGCTGCTGAACAGGCAGGAATCCGTCGTGGTGATCAAATATTCAAAGTAGGCGAAGATAAGGTTGCCACTATTGCTGCATATACGAATGCCATCCAGTATCGTTTGGGGCAACAACCGTTAACATTTACGGTGGTTAGAGACAATGTCCGTTATTTGGTTAAATTACCGTAACTTTCGAGGAGTGAAAATGAAACGATTTAGGGTGTTATTTTTTGGAATTATATTATTGCTTTCTGTTTTGGTGCTTGCTGGATGTAATGATTCAACTACGGCGCAACAAGTTTCTGCCGGTGGTGTGGTTGGTAATATGGCTCCAGATTTTACCTTGACCGATATGCAGGGGCAGCAAGTGAGTTTGTCTCAGCTTCGAGGCAAAGTTGTCCTTCTTAATTTTTGGGCAACCTGGTGTCCTCCATGTCGGGAAGAGATGCCCTCTATGGAGCAACTTCACCGTGAATTTGGCAGTAAAGGTTTGGTCATTTTAGCAGTCAACGTCGAAAAAAACGGTCGGCAGGTGGTTGAGCAATTCCTCCAGCGTACCCCTTACAGTTTTCCGATATTGATTGATGACAAAAATGTAGCTCAAAATACCTATGGTGTTTTCCGTTTTCCTGAAAGTTTTCTTATTGACCGCAATGGGGTCATAACCGAAAAAATTATCGGGGGGCGAGATTGGTTGTCTCGTTCAATGGTTGACCGGATCAAGTTCATGTTGAATGGTTGATTTTATCCCTGCCTAAAATAGCACCAGCTCAAGGTCGTATTCAAGGGACATGTATTTTGTTATATGTCCCTTGAATACGTTTTTATAACCCGTCTTAGCGTTTATCATCCTCATCAAGTCTGCTGTTTAACCCCGAATACACCACCTGTTCCCCTAACATAAATATCCCTTTTGGCTGTTGTTTAATCGCTTGACTAAATTAAGTCACACGACTAAACTTTGCAAGATTATATAAAAAGACGGGATGATATATGGGCAAATATCAAAGTAGTAAAAAAACTAAGCAAGCGTTAATTGTTGCCGCAGGTGAGTTGGCAGCAGAGTGCGGTATCGGTCTTGTTACTACCAGGGCGATTGCTGCTCACGCCAAGGAAAACATTGGCAGCATTCACTACCATTTTGGGAGCAAGGAAAAGCTGCTGCATGCGGCTATTTATTCAATTATTGCACGCTGGCAGGCAACCCCTCTGAGCAATATTGTGGCGAACAGTGATTGCAGTACTGCTGCTGGACAAACAGAAACTATCCGCCGGGTGATTAAAC
This sequence comes from Desulfuromonadaceae bacterium, assembly GCA_030639985.1. GTDB lineage: Bacteria > Desulfobacterota > Desulfuromonadia > Desulfuromonadales > Geopsychrobacteraceae > Desulfuromusa. Next base: position 5,644 of record DAOWKG010000093.1, on the reverse strand, counting down.
GCTTTGCGACATTACTTTTTGATCCTGCAGTTCCTGCCTGGCATAGTCGGATACTTTATCAGGTTATGCAGTACGCTAACCCGCTGCAGGATACCTTTCGTACCCTGTTGTTGAATCCCGAGCTGGATCAAATGGTAGCGCTGATCAAGGCAATTGATGTCGATCTCGATGATGAAACGGCTCAGTTTTATTATTTTTTTATGATCACGCCACTATTATTTCATGCCGATTACAAGTATGCCGTACTGTCACGCTTGGGGCAGACCGAATATGAAGAAGATTATCTGCGCAAATTGACCGATCTCAGCATCAAGCAGACGCTGCTAATGTTGAACTTACCGTTAGGACGAATCGATGAATAAAATGATCTCTTATTGTGCCGTAGTTGCCTTGTCTTTGTTGCTGCTTACAACCGGTTTGGGTCAGACTGTGGCGGCGCAAAGTTACCCTGGAGTGATCCATGCCAGTCGTAATTCTCAGCTGGCGTTCAGGGTGGGTGGGCCGTTAACACTGGTAGCTGTGAGTCCGGGTGAGGTGGTTGCCAGGGGACAGCTGTTGATGCAGATCGATCCACGTGATTTTAAGGATAATATTCGGGTTTTGGAAGCTCAACTTGGGGGCGCTCGGGCGCAGAAGGTATTGGCAGAACAAAATTACGAACGGGCTCGAAGCTTGTTTGAGCAACAGGTTAGTGCCAGTGCCGATTTTGATCGGGCAAAGAGCAGCTTTGATTCATCTCATGCCGGAGTTAGAACCCTTGAGGCGCAATTGCGGATTGCCAGACATCGGCTTCAGGATACCTCTCTGGTGGCACCATACGCCGGGATAATTATCCGCCAAGATGTCGAAAAACATGAAATGGTCAAGGTTGGCAAGGTGGTGTTGGCAATGCAGAACATTTCAGTGTTGGAGGTTGAAATTAACCTGCCAGAGAGTCAAATGGCCGCTCAGTCATTGAAACAAGGGGAGCCGGTAGAGGTTCGCTTGTCGTCGCAACCAGATAAAATGTTTACCGCTCAACTTAAGGAGTGGAGCACTGTAGCTGATCGGATTACCAGAACCTATGCCCTGCGTTTTGCGTTTTCTGCACCGGAACAACTCCAGGTATTACCCGGGATGACCGCTGAGGTTCATCTGCTGAAGCTGACGGAGTCACGCTAATGGCTATGGCTAAACTGTTTGCTTTGCGGAATAGAACCTTCATGTTGGTGCTGACCATCCTTATGGTTGGCGGTGGCATTCTGGCGTTTAATAGTTTGGGACAACTTGAAGATCCAACTTTCACGATTAAAACGGCAATTATAGCAACTGCATATCCAGGTGCCAGTTCCGCAGAAGTTGAAGAGGAAGTTACCGATATTATCGCTGAAGCGGTACAGGAGATGAGTCAGCTCAAGGAGGTACGTTCGACTTCTCAGGCCGGTTATTCTTTCGTCTATGTCGATATCAAGGATGGCTATACCCATGATCGGTTGCCGCAGGTCTGGGATGAACTGCGGCGAAAAATTAGCGATATTCAGGGACGTTTGCCACCGGGGGCGGGACCATCATCGGTCAATGACGATTTTGGCGATGTTTATGGGGTTTTCTTTGCGGTAACTGGTGCTGATTATTCCAATGCGCAACTTAAAGATTATGCTGATGAACTAAAAAAAGAGCTGTTGCATTGCCGTGATGTTGCCAAAATTGACCTGTGGGGGGAGCAACAGGAGGCGATTTTTGTTGAGTTCAAACAGGCGCAGTTGACCCAGTTGGGACTCAGTCCGGCACAGATACTTCAGACCCTGAAAAATCAAAATCTGGTACAGAAAAGTGGCAAAATTAAGCTAGCTGACAACTACGTCAGAATTTCACCCACCGGTGCATTAAATACCGAGGAACAGATTGCCGACTTGCTGATTGGTAACGCTGCCGGGATGTTGCGCTTAAGGGATGTTGCCCATGTTTATCGGGGTTATATCGAACCTCCACGCAACTACATGCGTTATAACGGCAATGAGGCGGTGGGGCTGGGAATTTCGACCCAAATCGGCGGCAACGTTGTCTTGATGGGTGAAGCGATTCAGGCGAAGCTGAAACAATTGGAGTCTGCCCGACCAGCTGGCATTGAGCTCCATTCAATCTATTACCAAAGCCGGGAAGTAACCAAATCGGTAAACATATTTCTGACCAATCTGATTGAGGCAGTTCTCATTGTTATTGCCCTGCTGATGTTGTTTATGGGCTGGCGCAGTGGCATCCTGATTGGTGCGGTGTTGTTACTGACGATCCTTTGCACCTTTATCGGCATGACAGTGATGTCAATCGATTTGCAGAAGGTGTCACTCGGTGCTCTGATTCTAGCTCTGGGGATGTTGGTTGATAATGCGATTGTGGTTGTTGACGGTGCCCTGATTCGGCTGGAGCGGGGTGAGGATAGAGAAGCGGCAGCGACGCAAGCAGTTCACTCGACCCGGTGGCCGTTGTTCGGTGCTACCGTGGTTGCCATTCTCGCCTTTACTGCAATTGGTTTTTCTCCCGGTAATATTGGCGAGTTTTGCCGCTCGATGTTCTATGTCCTGGCTCTTTCCCTCTCGATCAGCTGGATTCTGGCTATCAGTATCACGCCGTTGTTTTGTGTCTGGTTCCTCCGGATTGGGAAGCAGAAAGAATCGCAGCAGGATCCTTACGGGGGACCAATTTACCGAACCTATCGTGCCCTGCTCCAATTTTCTATTCGTTTTAAATGGTTGGTGCTGGTAACAACGATTTTTGGATTGGTTGTGGCGATGTCAGGATTTCAGTTTGTCAACAAGTCCTTTTTTCCCGATTCCACCCAGCGTTACTTTTATGTCAATTTTTGGAATCCGCAGGGCACCCATATTGATAAAACTGCAACAGACATCGAGCAGCTCAATATCTATGTTGGCAAGCTCGAAGGTGTCATCGGTACGACCGCTTTCATTGGTGAAGGGGGGATGCGGTTTATCCTTTCTTACGATTATCAGACCCCTAATGCCGCCTATGGGCAACTATTGGTGGAGGTTGAAGATTATCATCAGATTGATGGTTTGATAGCGCAGGTTGAAGGTTATATGACCGATCAGTTTCCCGAGGCGGAACCATTTGCCAACCGGATACCGAATGGCCCCGCAATTACGTTTAAGATTGAAGCTCGACTCCATGGGCCGGATGCTGCGGTTTTGCGGCAACTGGCTGGTCAGGTCAGTGAAGTTTTTAGTGCATCTGGCAATGCCAGCGATCTGCGGGTTGACTGGCGCCAACCGGTGGATGTAATTCGACCCGAATTTTCCCAGACTCAGGCGCGCTATGCTGGTGTCAGTCGCAATGATCTTGCTGCGGCAATTCAGTGGAAATTTAACGGTACCACCGGAGGTCTGTTCCGGGAGGGAAACAAGTTGATTCCAATTGTTTTTCGTTCGCCGGAACGGGAGCGAATCGATAGCGACAGCCTTGCCGGTTTGCAGGTTTGGAGCCCGCTGCATAATGTCTATGTGCCGATGCAGCAGGTTGTCAGCCGCATTGTTACCACGCAGGAAGATGCTTTGATCAAGCGGCGAGATCGCTTGAGAGTGATGACGGTTCAGTGTAATCCAACCGTTGGTTTGGCCGATGCCTATCTGCTATCTATCCGTGCTGAGGTTGAAGCGATTGAGCTGCCGCCCGGATATTATCTCGATTGGGGTGGCGAGTATAAGAGTTCCGTTGATGCCCAGGCCGGTTTAAAAAAGATCTTCCCTATATGTCTGCTGGCGATGTTTGTGGTGGTGGTCTGGATGTTCAATTCTTTCCGGCGCCCGCTGATTATTTTTGCGACGGTGCCACTGGCGTTGATTGGGGTGGTGGGTGGCTTGTTGCTCACCGGATTGCCTTTCGGTTTTATGGCTATCCTCGGCTTCCTCGGACTTTCGGGGATGCTGATCAAGAATGCGATTGTCTTGATTGATCAGATTGAGGTGGATATCGCTGCCGGGGTTGAGCGTTATAAGGCGGTGCTTGATTCCTCTGTCAGTCGGGTACGTCCGGTGGTTATGGCGTCTGGTACTACCATCCTGGGGATGATTCCGCTGCTGACAGATCCATTTTATGCCAGCATGGCGGCAACGATTATGAGTGGTTTATTTGTTGCGACTTTTTTGACCTTGGTGATTGTTCCAGTCATGTATACCTCGGTTTATCGGATCAAAGCGGAGGACCGCCATGTTTAAAATGGTTATGAATTTAATATTGCTGGGGTTGTTGCTATTTTCAAGTATCGCTGGAGCGGGGGAGTATCAACCTCTGCCGATGGCGGTGCCGCAAGGGAGCCTGACGCTGCAAGAAGCACGGCGGCAGGCGCTGGGTAATTCCCCCAGTGTGGCAGAGGCTGGTGCCCGGATTGATGCGGCGTTGGCGGTGGTTGATCAGGCCCGGTCTGCCTGGTTGCCGACCCTTTCAGTTTATGCCGGCTATCGGTTGCAGGACAGTACCGTGCAGCTCGACTGGAATCCAGAATCGCGAATCAATGACAGCTTTAAGGTTCGGTCTGCCGGAGTGCAAGCGAACTGGTTGGTATTTGACGGGTTTTCCCGCAAAGCTAGGGTTATGGCAGCGAAATATCAGGTGGAAGCCTCACGGGAAGGATTAACCGAGGCGCGTCGATTGTTGGCTGAGGCGGTTTCAAGTGCCTATTTTCAAGCCCAATTGGCAGCTGAAAGCATGCTGATTGCCAAGCGTAATCATGAATTTAACCGCACCTTGGAGATGGATGCTGAGAAACGCTGGCGGATTGGGACAATCGCTGAGGCAGAAAAACTGAATTTTTCGGTGCGAGCATTACGAGCTGAAAGTGATTTTTTGCAAGCGGCACAAAATTTTGCCGTTATTGGTACTGTACTGGCGGAACTAATGGCATTGCCTGACGCACAATTGCCCGAATCTATGTATCCAGTTAGCTGCTCTGGTGAAAGCTTAGAGCACGACCTCCCTGATTATGCCGAAGAAATCACTTACGCACTTGAGAATCGTACCGATATAAAGATGTTTAAAAGTTCTCTGCAGGCGTTGCAACAATCGGTTAGGGCGGAAAAAGGGGGATATCTCCCCACAATTATCGTGAATGGCGGCGTGGAATATAAAAAATTGGTTGATGTTGGACAAGTTGATCAAGAAGAGCACGACAGCTATGTCGGTTTGAATCTTTCCTGGGATCTCTACTCGGGGGGGATGCGTTCGGCAAAGGTGCGAAAGCTCAAAAAAGAAATTACCCAATTGCGCCATCGCTTGGAGCAGAAGGTTCTTGCGGTTCAGTCTGAAATTGGTCAGGCCTATGAACGGGCAAAAATTACGGCCCTTATGCATGAACGGCAGCAGCTGGCTTTGGTTATGACCGCACGGATTCGTGACCACATCGAAAAATCGTATCGTGCTGGAGTTGCAACCTTGACCCGGCTTAACGAAGCACAGACCGATCTGGTACGGGTTGCAGGTGCCGAAGTTGCCAGTCAAATCAATTTTCAGATTGCGCTGCAAAAACTGCAAGCTGCCAGTGGCAGAATTCTTACTGATATTGATTGATGGCGGTGTTGTTTGCCGCCAAAGTTAAAAATAATTTCTCGATTACGGTTTAATAACCTACCAGATCATGTGTTGCAGCCTTGCCCGT
>DAOWKG010000211.1 GCA_030639985.1 Desulfuromonadaceae bacterium | reverse complement strand
CCCGATATTCCTGCAGATGGACCTCATCGCCATAAATATCAACGGCAACGGCATACTCGGGCAAGTCGGCATCGTAGAGACGATAACAATCGATCTCCTCCTTTGCCGCCCATTTTTTCAACTGTTTCATGTTTTTACGCAGCCGGTTGGCAAACATCTCCGCCCCTGGAGAGAGATTTTTCTTCACTGCCTTTCCAGCTCCGTCAACCAACGATTGCCAATGATTGTTTTCCCCCAACTCAAACTGCAACAGTTGACACTTCAACGCCCCGTTATAAAGGACATTGATCTTCCCCGCCCGCAAACCGATACTCCGTCCTAATTGTGGCTCGGAGGTAATTACCGCCGCTTTCCAACCAGAACATTGTTGCGCCATCTTCTCCCCGAGCAGATTATAGAATGATGGGAGCTCGCTGACATTACCCAGCCGCTCACCATAGGGTGGATTTGCCACCAGTAACCCGGCAGTTCTACTCGCTGGAGCAACAAATTCCTGCAGAGTCCGTCGTTCAAAATGGATCACCTTATCGAGCCCGGCATTCTGGGCATGTTCCCAAGCAACTTTAACCGCCCGATTGTGGCCGTCATAGCCGACAATGGTGCCATGCTTCTGTGCCAAGCCAATTTCTTGCCGCTTCCAGGCAGCTTGCAGCAGCTCTTCCCAAAGCTCGCTGTCGTGTTGTTTCCAGCCCAAAAAGCCATAATAACGACGCAACAATCCCGGAGCGGTATCAGTTGCTATCAATCCCGCCTCAAGGGGCAAAGTGCCAGAACCACAGAGGGGATCAACCAGAGCACCGCCAGCAGCACAGATAGCGGGCCAACCGGCACGGATCAGAATTGCCGCCGCCAGATTCTCTTTCAACGGCGCATGGACACCATCAATCCGGTAACCGCGCCGGTGCAAACTTTCACCCGACAAATCGATACTTAAGGTGGCCTGATCCTTATAAATATGGAGATTAAGGCGCAAGTCTGGCTGTTCAACCGAGATCGAAGGACGCTCACCATCGCGGTTGCGAAATTGATCGACAATGGCATCTTTGACCCGCAAAGCACCATACTTGGAATGGTTTATTTTGGAACTAACCAAAGTACAATCGACGGCAAAAGTATTCTCTACCGCCAGATGTTCCGACCAATCAAGCTCCAGCACCCCGGCATAAAGCTGATCGGTATCAAAGGCTTCAAAACTAACTAGCGGCAGCAAAATACGATTTGCCAGCCGCGACCATAGACACGCCTGATAGGCAATTCGCAGGTCACCGGAAAAACGTACTCCGGCACGTTCCTGCTTAACCTCGGCAGCGCCTAAATTCTCAAGTTCGGTCGCCAATAACGGCTCTATACCAAGGGGAGCGGTAGCAAAAAATTGTTGTTTTTCCATTGTAATAATTATCTCATATGGGCGAACCGGTGTGTTCGCCCTGTTTACAGTTGTCAAAATTTGGCATCAAGGCATGGCAGACACATCGGTCTGCCCCTACAAATGAATTTATATTTTTCGTATTTTCAGCGGATTATCACCAAGTTCAGTGTTCGCTTGCTCAAGTGCCGCTTCCCCGGCCAATACCGCCACAGCACTGGAACCTTGCTGCAGATATTTTTTTGCCACCCGTTTCAATGCGGCAACATCAACTTCCAAAAGCCGCTGGCGCATATCATTACGCATCTGCAGGGTCATTCCTTGGCGAATATTGGCAAACTCATGTGCTGCTGCTCCGGCGGGCGAAAGGGGTTTATCGAGATCGCCAAAAACTGCCAGGATCGACTCCTTTATCGAGTCAGCCGGAAACTCGCCGGCAACTGCCCACTCAATTGCCTGGTCATAAACCTGCAAGGTACGGACAATATGGGGGTCACGATATGAGAGCAAGCTGAATTGACCGGCATCGGCGTTGTATCCAGCCAAACCACCATAAGCACCCCCTTTTTCCCTGATTTCACGATGGAGAAACTCCGCCCGCAGCAATTTAGCCAGCACCGTCAAAGCGGCACTATCTGGATGGGCATAAGGCACCGCACGAAACACGCGGGTGACATAATTGACCGGCAATGACCAGACAATTCCCTGCCGCTCAGGCTCAGCAGTAAACTCCTCCGACTGCGGTTGCTGCACCGAATCGACAACTGGCAACTGGGCAACCAACTCATTCAGAGCCAACTTAAACGGCACAAAATTGATCTCTTCAAGGGTGATAGCGGTCTGCAATTGCGATTGTTTAAACAGTTGCGTTGCTGTTGCGGTCAAAATAGCCGCCAAGTCGCTTAATTCGGGGACAGATTTGGCCGCCAGTTCCCGGATCATTGCCACTTGAGAAAGCCCCGCCCACTGCTCCCGCTGCTTGCCAATCGCCGAGAGTGATGCCGCCGCAGTTCTCGCCGCATAGGTATGTCCCGACTGTGGCACCGAGTTCTCCAGTGAAATTTGGATCTGATTCAAAACCGTATGAAGCCGTTGCAGATCGCTGAAATCTGGAGCTAACAAGATGTCTTGCAGCAGCTCGAACAGCGGCTGGCAATTGCGTACCAGCGCCTTACCCTTTAATTCAAAACTAGCAATAAAGTTATCGCCATCCTGCGGGTCATCAAGTAACGAAGTGCGGGCGGAGATGCCACCGGTGACCGCTTCCTTCGCTTCAGCCATCTGTAAATAATCACGCTTACCAGCACCAACCTGCGTCAGCAAACTACCAAAAATCGGGAGATATTTATGCTGTTCGGCAGTCAAACCAGCGAGATCAAAATTGAGAGTAACAACCCCGATACCATTGGTCGGTTGGGCAAACCTGAACTCACTGACACCTTTACCCCCTTGCTGCTCAACCGCCACCGCCAGTTCTGCCGCCGGAATATCAGTCAATTCCAGGGTTGGCAGACAAGAGAGATCCTCTTCCGCCTCCTGCGCTTGTTGTAACTCCTGCGCCTGGGCTACCAATGTATTTTTTTCGTCAGCACTGAGTTGCTGGTTTATCCCATCCAGTTCGGCACGTACCGCCGCATCCTGCTGCACCCCAAGCTCGCTATCGGGTTGTAACAACAGTGTTACCCGATGTTGGTTATTGAGTAACCGTTCCCGAATCAAATTCTCAAAAAATGGTTCGGTCTCAAGTTTCTGCCGCAGTTGTTGTAGATTTTCGGTGAAATTGAGTGCCGCCAGCGGATCACCATCATGAATCCAGGGGGCGATCAAACGCATTAACAATAATAATGAATAGGGATAGCTGTCGCCAGTAATTTCACGGTTAGAGAATTCAAGGCGATGAATCGTGGCAGCAATCCGCTCTGCGGAAAAACCTTCGTTAGCAACCTGCTCCAAAGTTTCAAGAATCAGGGTTTCGATTGCTGCTACATGTTCGGGATCGGTGCCCTGTAAACCGGCGGCGAAATAGGTGGTGCGGTTGTCGTCATGATAGCCGGTGCCCGGTGCCAGATTGGCTCCCAGCCCCGAATCGAGCAACGCCTTATACAGAGGTGCCGCCGGATTGCCCAACAACAGCGATGCCAGCAGTGACATTGCCAACCGATCAAAGCTGTTATTGATATCACCATCAAGCCAGGCAACCTCAACCAGCGAACGTTTTTCTAACGGCTCGCCAGCATCGAGAGGGTATTTTTCGGTTACCTGCAGCGGCGTATCAAAGCGTTGCTCCACCGGCACCGCAGTATCAGCTTCGAGCCGTTCAAACTTGTTTAATACCCGATCTTCGACAATCGCCAGCAATTCAGCCAAATCAAGATTGCCGGAACTGAAAAACCACGAGTTGCTCGGATGGTAATAACGGGCATGGAAATCACGCAGTTGTTGCCAGCTCAAAGCGGGGATATCTTCTGGCTCACCACCAGAATTATTACGGTAGGTTGTAGTTGGGTAAAGGTGCTTATCGAGTCGCTGCGTGATCAATGAAGATGGATCGGACATCGCCCCCTTCATCTCGTTATAAACTACCCCTTTATATTCGAGGGGCGAATCGGAATTATCACCTTCGGCATATTCGAGTCGGTGCCCTTCCTGACTGAAATCACGTTCGGTCAAGCGGGGGAAAAATGCGGCGTCGAGATAAATATCGAGGAGGTTATGAAAATCTTTCCGGTTCATGCTCGAAAACGGATAGAGGGTCCAGTCGCTGGCAGTCATCGCATTCATGAAACTGTTGAGGCTGCGCTTTAACATCGAAAAGAAAGGATCCCGCACCGGAAAGCGATCGGAGCCACAAAGAGCGGTGTGCTCGAGAATATGGGCAACCCCGGTGGAATCATCCGGGGGAGTCCGAAAACCGACCGCAAACAGATGGTTATCGTCATCCCGTTGCAGATGCATGAAGCGGGCACCAGTAACCTGATGGTGCAAGCGAATCATGGTGGCATTGATATCGGGAAGAGGATCGATCCGATCGACCAGAAAGCCGTTGACTTCCTGACCGGGGGTGAATGTTTGAACGTTCATATAATTATCCTGACTATTTATAAGCAATCCAGTTACGGCGCAATAGCAACTTCTCCAACTCGACGGCAAAAAAGACCACCAGTGACATCAGCAGACAAAACAATAACTCGATCAGACCCAGTGCTTGGGTATGAAATAGAACTTGCAAAGGGGGAACATATATGATTCCCAGCTGAACTGCAATACTGACCAGCACGGTTACCAATAATGGCAGGTTTGAAGTCAGCCCTTGACTGAATAACGATTCGCTTTCTGATCGGATCGCCAATGAATTAAACAACTGGCTGTAGCATAAAACTGTGAACACCATCGTCTGCCAATGCCAGCCCTGAGCAATGGCAATTTTTTGGGTCAACAGACAGCAACCGCCCATCAACAATCCCACCCAGAAAATCTGCTGCCACATCCCTCGGGCAAACAGACTTTCACCGGGCGGCACCGGCGGCCGCTTCATTATCCCTTTGTCGGGCGGTTCTACCGCCAGAGCTAGTCCTGGAGCACCATCAGTTATCAAGTTGATCCAAAGGATATGGAGTGGTAGCAACGGCAGCGGCAGTCCCAACAGCGGTGCCAGGAAAATAGTCCAAACCTCACCGGCATTACTCGCTAAAGTATATTTAAAGAATTTGCGGATATTGGCATACACCACCCGCCCTTCCCGTACCGCATCGACAATGGTCGAAAAATTGTCGTCCAACAACACCATTTCTGCCGCCCCTTTGGCGACATCGGTGCCGGTAATTCCCATGGCGATGCCAATCTCCGCCCGTTTCAACGCCGGGGCATCGTTAACCCCGTCACCAGTCATCGCCACCGCTTCACCACGCTCCTGCAACGCCGCCACAATCTGTAATTTCTGCTCTGGAGCAACTCGGGCATAGACCCTAACCTCTCCCGCCAGCTCCACCAGTTTAGCGTGGCTTAAGGTTGCCAGTTCTGAACCGCTGATAACCCGAGCATCTGCCGATGCCACCAAACCGATCCGGGCGGCAATGCGCACCGCAGTCAACGGGTGATCACCAGTAATCAT
>DAOWKG010000163.1 GCA_030639985.1 Desulfuromonadaceae bacterium | reverse complement strand
CGAGAAAAATATCGAGATAACGCCCTGAAACCATTGTTAGTTTCTCAAACACATCGAGACCTTCATCGGCATTTCTGACCGAATTTACTGCCAACAGGAAACGTTTTTGGTGATATTGGGTCGATAGCAACTTCATCAGTGCATAAGCATCGGTTATTGCTGTCGGTTCCGGGGTCGTCACCACCAGAATATCCTGAGCGGCAACATTGAAATAAGTAACGTTATCGGAGATCCCGGCTTCGGTATCAATCAGGACAACATCAAAGTGTTCATCAAGGGCATCAAGGGCATCGATCAGACGCATCTTCAGCTGGCCATCAAGCCGGGTGTACTGCTGCACTCCCGAACCAGCCGGGAGTATTTTCAACCCGTGTGGCCCTTCGATCAAAACCTCTCCAAGGGTACGCTCACCGTTGAAAAAATGGTTAAGATTGTATGGCGGTGAAATCCCCAGAACCACATCGATGTTTGCCAATCCTAGATCGGCATCAATAACCAGAACCTTTTTCCCCTGCTTGGCCAAGGATACGGCGAGGTTTGAAACTACGGCAGTTTTCCCTACCCCACCCTTGCCGCTGGTAATCGACAAAACTCGGGTTGACGGCATCTGTATTTCGCTAGAGCTACCGTCTAATTGTCCCCGCATATTCCGCAGGGTTCCGGCTTGATCTGTGGGACCACTCATCATACTGCCATCCTCCGTTGTGCTTCGATTTTACCCATCACCAATTCAGCAACCGTTTTCGGTTCGGCACGTAACAAATCTTCGGGAACCTGCTGACCGTTAGTCAGATATGCCAAGGGCAGATTGCTGCGTAACGGTACATTTATCAGGGTGCCACAACGATCAGTTTCATCCAGCTTGGTAAAAATCAAACGTGAAAGCGGCAAGGTGCCAAAATTTTCAAGGGTTTTCTGTTGCAACCGTTCTTCGGTCGGTGCGGCCAGAACCAAACAATTTTCAACCTTGGAACCAGTACCAAGAAACTGATTCAATTCATCAATCTGCCCTTGATCACGCGGGCTACGGCCGGCGGTATCAATCAAAATCAAATCTTTATCCTGATGGCGGCGGAAAGCTTCTTGGAGCTGTTCCGGCGAAAGGACGACATCAACCGGAATTCCCATAATCTCACCGTAAACTTTTAACTGCTCAACCGCAGCAATGCGATAGGTATCAATCGTAATCAACGCCACCCGGGCACCACTTTGGGTAATTGCCTCGGCTGCCAACTTGGCAATAGTGGTAGTTTTTCCGACCCCGGTTGCCCCGATCAAGGAAATCCGTTTTTGTGGCTCCCCTGGAGACCAGAGCGAACCTGTTGTCTGCACCAGACCGGCAATCGTCCGGGTCAAAAAATCGTGACACTGTTGCGGTTCCTGCCGTTGCCGTTCGTTCATCTGCGGAGCGGCAAAGCGGGCTATGGTTGTTGCGGCATCACGATCGATCCCCCGCTCTACCAGAATTTCTAGCAAACCTTCCAATGATTGCTCTGCCGCCGTTTTTAACTGCGCCACCGGAACTGCTGGCTGCCGACTCATGACTGGCTCAACTTGAGGTGGTAGCGATTCTGGAATCGCTTCAAACCCTACTTGCCCACCCAGTTGGGTGCGAGTCAGTTGGGTCATCAGTTCTTTAAGTTGATTAATTTCTGCTTGTAACTGATTGACGTTCTGCGCTTCCAGCTGAGAACGTAATTGTTTGATCTCATCCTCAAGACTATTACTTTTCACTTCAACTCTGGGCGCTAGTGCGGTGCGTGATAATGAGACCTGCTCGTCCTCAAGAGTTTCTACCCGCTGGCTGTAAGCAGCTGGCATTCTGCCAACCGTTGCCGGTTGCGGTTCCCGATTCGGGACTGCTTGGCGAAAGCCATTTTTCATCGCTGGTGACTCGATTGCGGCGGTCACCTCAATAATTTGCTTACCAAGGACACCCAACCCTTTTTTACCAATAGTTCGGGTGGATAAAATCAACGCCTCAGAGCCAAGAGTTGCCTTAACTTGTTTGAGAGCTGCTGCCATATTTTCTGCTTCAAATTTTTTAACTAGCATCAACAGTCACCGTTCCTATCGATCTCACCTTTAAGTGGGGTGCGATCTCATTGTGGGAGATAATTGCCAAACTCGGCAGGTAACGTTCGGTCAACCTTTTGACATGGAGTCGGATTGTTGGCGTACACAACAACACCGGAGTAGCACCGGCAGCATTCTGCAATGCCGCCGTCAGGCTGTTAATTAATGCCTGAGCAAACCCTGGTTCCAAAGCCAGATAAGCCCCTTGTTCTGTGGTGTGCAGCGCTTCCTGAATCTGCGTTTCTACATCTCTGTCAAAGGTCATAACTTCTAGCACCTGGCCATCCTCGCTGTAGCTGTTACTGATCGACCGAGCTAATACAGTACGAACATGTTCGGTCAGTTGATCTGGGTCTTGCACAACTGGTGCCCAATCTGCCAAAGTTTCTAAAATAGTTCTTAGATCACGGATTGAAACCCCTTCACGCAATAAGTTTTGCAACACCCGCATCACCACCCCAAGGCTTAAGAGGGCAGGTACCAGCTCCTCTACCAGCTTGGGATACTCGTTACCAAGGTTGTCGAGTAAGTTTTGCGTCTCTTGACGGCCCAATAATTCATGACCGTGAGTCTTGATCAGTTCACTTAGATGGGTGGCAACGACAGTAGTATTGTCAACCACGGTATAACCAGAAATTTGCGCCCGCTCTTTTTTATCCTCAGAAATCCACACAGCCGGTAATTTGAATGCTGGTTCAATCGTCTCAACCCCTTTGATAACTTCGGTGGCAGTACCAGGATTCATCGCCAAGAAATGGCCGGGAAGCAGTTCACCACCACCGATTTTAACCCCCTTGAGAATGATGGCGTATTCGTTCGGCTTGAGTTGCAGGTTATCCTTGATATGTACCGCTGGAACGATAAAACCCATATCGAGGGTAAACTGGCGCCGGATCGATTTGATTCGGGGTAGCAATTCACCATTCTGGGCCGTATCAACCAGCGGAATCAGACCATAGCCAACTTCCATCTCCAACAAATCGACGCTAAGCATCTGCTCATAATTTTCTTCTTCGAGCAGTTTCGGCTCAGGAGTGGCACCTGCTTCTTCCTCTGCCGTGGTCGTTTTAACATTTTTCTGTACTTGCCAAGCAATCCCACCAATAACCGCTGAGAGGATAAAAAACGGCAGTTTGGGCAATCCCGGAATCAGAGCAAAAATCAATAAGATTGCCGAAACGACCCAAAGAGCCCGGGGGTGAATCGTAAACTGGCGCTTCATTTCGGTGCCAAAATCACCATCGCCAGCAGTTCTGGTAACCATGATACCGGCGCCGGTAGAAATGATCAGTGCCGGAATCTGCCCGACCAAGCCGTCACCAACGGTTAAAATAGTATAGTTGGCGGCAGCTTCGGCCATCGGCATCCCTTTTTGCATTACCCCGATGATAAATCCGGCACCAATGTTTATCAGAGTGATGATAATTCCAGCAATCGCATCACCCTTTACAAATTTACTCGCACCATCCATAGCACCATAAAAATCGGACTCAGAAGCGATCTCTTTACGCCGGGTGCGGGCTTCATCATCACTGATCAACCCGGCATTCAGGTCGGCATCAATCGCCATCTGTTTACCTGGCATCGCATCAAGGGTGAAGCGGGCGGCAACTTCAGCAACCCGGCCGGCACCCTTGGTAATAACCATAAAGTTGATCAATACCAGAATGATAAAGATGACCACCCCAACAACATAGTTGCCGCCGACGACAAACTGACCAAATGACTGGATAACACTTCCCGCCGCCGCCGGTCCTTCATCTCCATGCAGGAGGATAAGTCTGGTTGAAGCAACATTGAGGGAGAGACGAAATAAAGTAGTGATCAGGAGGATACTCGGAAAAATTGCAAAATCGAGTGCCCGTGAGGTGTAGAGGGTAATAATAAGAATCAACAAACCAACGGTGATATTCATTGACAGGAAAATATCGAGTAACATCGGTGGTACCGGCAAGATCATCAACATCAGAATCAGTACCAAACCGAATGCGACAAAAATATCGCTACGAAATAAATTTTCTCGCCAGCGATTATTCATAAATCCTTCTAGGGTTGCCATATTTTCTCCATCACGACTAAATTCTGACAGCTAGATGTCAAGCTTTTGGCTTAAATCTCAGTCGCTTATGATTGTCACAAATATCGGAATAAAAGCTTATTTTACCGCTACTTACTTTTTTTCAAACCATAAACATAAGCCAGAATTTCAGCTACAGCGGTAAACATCTCTTCGGGAATTTCATCCCCTACCTCTTGCTTGTACAAGGCCCGTGCCACCGGCTTGTTTTCGATGATCGGAATTTTGTGTTCTTTGGCGATTTCACGAATTCTGAATGCCAAATGATCACCACCTTTGGCGACAATTCTCGGGGCATCCATTTCGGCGCGTTG
>DAOWKG010000192.1 GCA_030639985.1 Desulfuromonadaceae bacterium | reverse complement strand
TCTTTTTTCTGCTCTGCGGATTCACTGATATACGCACTGGATAGGCCACTCATTCCAAGCGCAATGGCTGCACCAAAACATGAGTTGATAACAATTGATAAGTTTGCCCTATCGCTTACGTAAAAACCCATGATTATGCCAAGCATAGTAAGTGCGCCGTCAAAACCGTTAACAACGAAGTATCTCCGCACAAGACTACGCGAGCGGGTTATATCCAACAGTAATGCAAGTTGCTTAAACATGCTCTTCGCAATTGACCTGTTTCATCTAATCGGACTCACTTTCCACTTCGACCTTGTCAATGCTGTGTATCGAACCACCCATAGCTGAAATAGCATCGACAATGGCTTCGTACTTCAGATTTTCGCCAGCAATAACGATGACAACGGTTTCCGTTTTTTCATCCACCTCTGTGACTATCAGTTCGATCCGTGCTCCTGGCGATTTGTCAGCAATAGCGGAGGTAAAGTCCAGGCTGTTGGGTTGATGGGGTTTAAGAACATCAAGTTCAATTCGTCTCAAATATGCCATACTTCACCAGCCTTATGATGCTTTGTTTGATTTACTGACGAGGGTTAACCCCAAAGAGAAAGTGCCACAACATTTTTTTTCACTCTTCCTCCAAGTCATTCCGTCTGATAGTCAACATGCCTAATAATATGATAGCAGCATTCTGCTAGCCTACAAGAGACTTAATATCCACGAGAATTCTAGGCACTGTTCAGTGGTGAAAAGTGAAGTTCGATTCGTTGGACCGGAGTTTTTCTTGTGGTGTCAAAAATCAAAAAAGTCACTTTTGAAGTGAATAATCCGTTGAGTGTGGCTGTTTTCATGACTAGTTACATCTGACAATTACCACTGTCCTCCTACTCGAGTAATTTTACCTGCTTTAATTGCTAAGTTTTGACGATTGCCCGAAGCAGCCGAGTGCTAGGGATCGGGATTCATAGAAATAAGGTTTCAACCCCTTCTGACAACTGAAAATAATCTGAAGTGGCATATTGGACTCTACCGCTACAGCCATCAAATTCATTCAGAGGTGAATACTGGCTGATCGGATGGATTGGGGTGGAAATAAGGTAGAAACTTTCATGTCTATGTCGCCAGTTTGCCGTCACCGTTTTTAACTCACCTTATTGTCACAGAGCGTAATCGAAGCGCATTGCTAATCACTGAAACAGAACTCAGACTCATCGCAGCGGCCGCGATTACCGGACTGAGCAGAACACCAAAGAACGGATAGAGCAACCCAGCGGCCAGTGGCACACCGAGTGAGTTGTAGATAAAGGCGAAGAACAGGTTTTGCCGGATGTTGGCCATGGTTGCCCTGCTTAATTTACGAGCCCGTATAATTCCGGTCAGCTCCCCTTTGACCAGAGTCACGCCAGCCGATTCCATCGCCACGTCGGTACCGGTACCCATGGCGATCCCGACTTCTGCCTGTGCCAGTGCCGGAGCATCATTAATGCCATCACCAGCCATCGCCACCATCTCTCCGGCTGCCTGAAACTTTTTCACCACGGCAGCTTTTTCGTCTGGCAGGACCTCGGCAATAATCTGATCGATGTTGAGTTTTCTACCGACCGCTTCAGCAGTTGCCCGGTTGTCGCCGGTCAGCATGACAATCTTGATCCCTTCGGCGTGTAATTGCTTGATTGCGTCAGGGGTTGTCTCCTTGATCGGGTCTGAGACCACTAGTAGTCCGGCTATTTGGCCATCAACAGCAACCAGCATCACGGTCTGTCCTTCGCTGCGCAGCTCTTCAGCCTGCGTAGCCAGAAAACCGGGATCTATGGAATAGTCACTCAGTAGCTTGTCGTTACCGAGCAGCACCTCAACTCCATCAACCTGTCCAGTGACTCCTTTGCCGGCATGTGATTCAAATTCCTGCGCATCCAGAAGTGTCAACCCGCGTTCCAATGCGCCATCGACCAGGGCTGCCGCCAGTGGGTGTTCGCTCCCTTTTTCGAGGCTGGCGGCCAACAGTAATAGACGCTGTTCTTCGATATGTTCAGCCGGAATCACACCGGTCAGTTTCGGTTCACCAAGGGTCAGGGTGCCAGTCTTATCAACGACCAGCGTATTGATTTTACGCAGGGTTTCGATCGCTTCGGCATTTTTGAACAGGACTCCCATCCCGGCACCTTTGCCGGTTGCCACCATGATTGACATCGGTGTCGCCAGTCCCAGGGCACAGGGGCAAGCAATGATAAGTACCGAAACAGCAGCGATCAGCGCATAAGCCAGACGTGGGTCGGGCCCGACCAGAAACCAGACGACAAAGGCGAGCAGGGCAACAGCAATGACCGCCGGGACAAAATAACCAGCAACCTGATCGGCCAGCTTCTGAATCGGCGCGCGGCTACGCTGGGCAGCGGCAACCATCTGGATAATCTGTGCCAGCAGGGTGTCGCTACCTACCTTTTTTGCTTCCATAATCAGCGAACCGGTAGCGTTGATGGTGGCACCGATCAGCCGATCTCCCGCTTGCTTGGTGACCGGAATCGGCTCGCCCGAGATCATCGATTCATCAATCGCACTGGTCCCTTCGATGACGACCCCATCGACCGGAATTTTTTCACCGGGACGGATGCGTAACAGGTCAGCAACTGTGACCTGTTCGAGCGGGATATCTTCTTCACTGCCATCGGCATTGATCTTGCGCGCCGTTTTGGGAGAGAGACCCAGCAGCGCCTTGATTGCAGCACCGGTCTGGCTGCGAGCCCGCAGTTCCAGCACCTGCCCGAGTAGAATCAGGGTCACAATCACCGCTGCCGCTTCAAAATAGACGCCAACCGAGCCGTCCGGGCCACGCATGCCGACGGGGAAAATATCGGGCAGCAACACCGCCACCAGACTATAGATGTACGCCATTGAAACACCGAGGCCGATCAAGGTGAACATGTTGAGGCTTTTATTGACGACTGACTGTACCCCACGGAGATAGAACGGCCAGCCCGCCCAGAGAACGACCGGTGTTGCCAGAAGCAGTTCCACCCAGCCAAGGGCTTTGGGTGAAGCGATAGTTTCGATGATCCCGCCTCCCGGCAACATTCCGCGCATGGCGATAATTACCAGCGGGATAGAGAGCAATGCCGAGAAAACAAAACGCTTCCACATATAGCCATATTCGGGATTCTCATCTTCATCAACGGTCAGCGCCAGACTTTCCAGTGCCATCCCGCATTTGGGACACGGGCCCGGCCCCAGTTGTTCAACTTCAGGGTGCATCGGACAGCTGTAGAGGGTTGCACTCTCTTCCGCCGTTGGTGGTTGGGTGCGATCACGATACCCGTCTTTGTAGGCGTCTGGATCATCCTTGAATTTTGTCAGACACTTGTCGCTACAGAAATAAAAGGGCTTTCCTTCATGTTCGTGAAATCTGTAGGAATCTTTATCTTCAGTGCTCATTCCACAAACCGGGTCGGTATAGACTGTGTCGTGTGGCGAGTGGTGGCACTCTTCTGTATGTTTATGCATAGGTTGCTCCTTGTAGCACTAATCAGCAGCTATTTTTAGAATGTCTCCCTCTCCTCGAGGGTGAGGGTGGCAAAAAAATTATTGTTTTGTCAGTTTCTCGTTATTTCTTTTATCCTCTTCTTTTTTATGCCGGTGTCCGCCACAGCAACCACCCTTACGCATCATCATGAAAAACATGCCACCGATAAAAGCGTACCAGAGAATATCGTTTAATGTCGGATTCATAGTCTCCTCCTCTCTTTAAGTAGCGACGACAACCGAAGATGTCATCTGCCGTTTTCTATTGATGTCTCTATTCTAAACCCTCCACCCAACTATAGGGTCAAGGGTAAAACTGACTATTTTTATCTTATTTTTGTTGCAGACAAAATAAATCGATCTGCATCCTTGACTCTGTAGTATGCTTTAGGCTTTATGATAAAGTTAAATCAGCAATAAATAGACAGACAAGGAGTTGCTATGGCTGGATTAACAATCGGCAAAGTGGCCAAAGGTGCAGAGCTCGGGATTGAAACAGTTCGCTTCTACGAAAGAGAAGGGCTGCTTGAGCCCCCGGAACGAACCGCTTCCAATTACCGCATCTACTCAAGCCAGGCGATAACCCGATTGCGTTTTATTAAACGTGCAAAGACCCTTGGATTTACCCTGAAAGAGATCAAAGAACTGCTTTCTCTGCGTCATAACCCATCAGCCAGCAAGAGCGACGTAAAGGTGCAGGTCGAAGCAAAAATTGACGCGATCAAGCAGAAGATCAGTGATCTGAAAAATATTCAGAATACTTTGGAAACATTAGATGAATGCTGCAACGGAAAGGGGCCAACCGATGACTGCCCAATTCTTAAGGCTCTTGAAGGAGTGGAAAGGTTAAACGGGGAGAGTGTCTCGCGATAATTCTATCTGGCTGTGGTGGCGACAAGTCAAATCTTCAGCAACCAAGGAGTTTGATCATGACATATTATTTCAGCAAGTCAACGCAACTGAATTTTGAAGAAAGTATATCGGTTGTTAATGAAAAACTCAGTGCAGAAGGATTTGGGATTTTGTCGGAAATCGACGTTAAAAGTAAAATGAAAGAAAAGCTTGATATCGATTTCCGGAATTACACAATCCTCGGGGCCTGCAATCCCTCCTATGCCTATAGGGCGTTACAGGCCGAGCCTCATATTGGCACCATGCTACCTTGCAATGTCGTTGTCCAGGAGTGGGAAGATGGCAAGGTTGAGGTCGCTGCAATTGATCCGGTCGCATCCATGCAAGCCGTGGGTAATCGGGATCTTATCAGTACAGCAGAAATCATTCGGGAAAAGCTACAAAAGGTTATTGCTGGTTTATAGGCTTTCGGGTTCGCGAGTTTACCCATAAGGAGCAATGAGATGAAACGGCGACAATTTATTCAAAGTGGACTGGCCGTGTTAGCAGTGGCAGGTGTCGGCTCAACCGGTCTTTTTCTTCTGAACAAAGAAAGTTTGCTCTCGACAGTTTTTGCCAGCAATTTTACAACCCCTCTGCCAATACCTCCCCTGCTGGAAAACCTGGATAAGAGTGGTAAAATTGCACAATTCAAATTAACTGCCCAGCGAGGAAAAAAAATCTTTTTCCCTGGAAAAACAACTCAAACCTTCGGCTATAACGGGGATTTTCTCGGGCCCACAATCCGCGTTAGAAACGGCCAGCGCTTTAAAATTCAAGTGAATAACACCCTGCCGGAAACCACGACCTTGCATTGGCATGGACTGCATGTTCCAAGCCGCTGGGATGGTGGCCCCAGACAACCGATTGCACCCGGAACCTCCTGGAATCCTGATTTTACCATCAAGCAGCAGGCCGCGACCCTCTGGTACCATCCGCATGCTATGGGGAAAACCGGAGAGCAGGTCTATCATGGAATGGCCGGTCTCTTTCTCATCGATGACGAGGTCTCGGATCAGCTTGATATCCCTAAAGCCTACGGGGTTGATGATATTCCTGTTGTCCTCCAGGATCGACGTTTTTTCTCCGATGGCCAGTTTGCCTATGTCCAGAACAGGCATGAGATAATGAATGGCGTCATCGGCAACTATCTGCTGGTGAATGGCGTGATGTCGCCAACCCTGCGGGTGGAGAATCGTCGTCTTCGGCTGCGCCTGCTGAATGGTTCAAACTCCTCCATCTACAGGATTTACTTTGCCGGAAGCCATCCTTTTCAGATGATTGCCTCCGATGGTGGATTCCTGAATCGTCCCGTGCCCATGACCTCGATTATCCTCTCTGCGGGAGAGCGGGCCGAAGTTGTGCTTGATCTGGCTACGGTTAAGAACCGGAACTTGTCCTTGCTGGTGGATCAACAGGGCGGCCAACGCTTTATAGCGATGGATATCGATGTCGCTGAAACGTTGAAGAGCTCCGCAGAGCTCCCTACTATCCTGAATCGAGCTGAACGCATCCCGGAATCAGAAGCGGATACCAGCCGTCGCTTTGTCATGCAAACCATGGGAATGGGGA
>DAOWKG010000128.1 GCA_030639985.1 Desulfuromonadaceae bacterium | reverse complement strand
TCATGAAGGTGAAGCTGTCTTGCCGGAATTATTAACACAACTGGATAATGAAAATAACAATGATCTGAATACCGTTAAAGGTATTATTTTTCGTAATAAAGAGGAAATATTGAAGACTGCTCCGGCAGCCAGCATCGCTCCGGCGGGAATGCGAATAAAGGTATGTAGACCGTCCCAGGTATTGTCTACTCCTGGAATCTTGTCGGCAACAAATTCAATCAGATACATGGCTCCGGCGGCGAATAACACCAGTGGGTTCATCAAAATTTCCAGCCCCGGAGGGAGAACCATATTGCCGGTGGTTCCCAACAATCCCAGCATCAGAATTGCGGCGTAAAGATTAATTCCACTTGCCCAGGCTACCCCCATGGTCAGGGCGATTATCGATGCAATTTGATCTAACTGTTCCATGTCGCTCCTGCCTTTTGGTTCTCACCGATGCCGAATAAGGAAAAACCACTCTCACGCTCGTTCGTATTACACACACCACACACAAGTCGCAAAAAAAGTTCCAGTTCGTTTAGTATTTTCTTAGCGCCCTTGCGTGAGATAAGAATTTGGCTTCTTCTTCAGGGTTATTTCTTCCCCGATAGGTATTCACCGAGAAAAGCCTCTTTAAATGCGGGGTAATCTCCAGCTTCGATCGCTGTTCGTGCTTCGGCAACCATATTTAAATAAAAACTGACATTGTGGATAGCTGCCAAGGTTGCCGAGAGGATTTCATTGGCATTATACAGATGATGCAGGTAGGCGCGGGTAAAGTTACGGCAACAATAACAATCGCAGGATGGGTCAACCGGGAAAAAATCTCTGCGGAAATTACGATTGGTCAGTCTGATCTTGCCCCGCCGGGTGAACAAGGTGGCGCTTCGGGCGTAGCGAGTCGGGATAACACAGTCGAACATGTCCATCCCCCGTTCAATCGATTCGAGGATGTCTTCTGGTAGACCAACACCCATCAAATAGCGCGGTTTGTTTTTGGGCATAAACGGTTCGGTATAGTCGACCACTTTTTTCAGTAGTTCTAGCCCTTCACCGACACTGACTCCGCCGATGGCATAACCGGGGAAATCCATCGCTGTCAAAGCATCAGCACACTCACGGCGAAGGTCGTCGTAAATCCCCCCCTGCATAATGCCAAATAAGGCTTGATCTTTTCTTGAATGGTGTTTGAGGCAGTTCTCAGCCCAGCGGATAGTTTTTTTGATCGATTTAGCGGCATAGTCGTGGGTGGTCGGGTAGGGGATACACTCATCGAAAGCCATGATGATATCGGCACCCAGATCATTTTCAATCTGCATTGCTTCTTTCGGACCCAGGAAGATTTCATCGCCCGTCAGTTCGTGACGAAAATGGACCCCATCTTCACCAATCCTTTTTTTAGGCAGGGAAAAGACCTGAAAACCACCACTGTCGGTAAGTATCGGTTTGTCCCAATTCATAAACTTGTGGAGCCCCCCCGCTTTTTTAACCAGCCCTTCCCCCGGTTTAAGGTGGAGGTGGTAGGTGTTGGAGAGGATGATTTGTGCGCCAGTATCCTCAACTTGTGCCGGGGTCATTGCCTTGAGGGCACCATGGGTTCCGACCGGCATGAAGATTGGGGTTTCAATAGTGCCGTGCGGAGTTTCTAATCGCCCTCGCCGGGCGCGAGAATTTGGATCTTCATTGAGCAGTGTGAACTGAAACATTCAGTTGTTCTCCCTTGTCGCATGCTTTAGGATGTTTAGAGACAGGATATAGCAAAATCTCTCTCATGGTGCAATTCATAACGGAGGTTGAATTGGGATACCAGGTTCCGTTGCCGCCAGAGTTGCAACGGGTTGAATATGTAAAATTATATTTCCATTTGGAAATGGTTACCTTTTATAATTTGCCGAAACTTGCTCTGTTGCAATTACGCCGGGAGTTACAGCAGGCGTTAAAAACATTTTCCACGCTGGATGATGGCGATTTTAGCGGATCAATAGAGAAGCTCCTGAAACCAAGTCGGTCGGATGATCCGGTTGTTAAGCGCTTGGTGCAAATGCCTGCTCCGGCAATGATTATGTCTCCAAGTATATTACGACAAGAAGAATTTAATTCAAAACAAATGATTGTCCTTCCGGTTATTTTCATTGGCTCTGGCATTGAAGCGATATCCTCTTTTGTCGATCTTTTACAGCATTTAGGTAGCCGTGGAATCTATCACGGATGTGGGCA
Organism: Desulfuromonadaceae bacterium; assembly: GCA_030639985.1. Lineage (GTDB taxonomy): Bacteria > Desulfobacterota > Desulfuromonadia > Desulfuromonadales > Geopsychrobacteraceae > Desulfuromusa. The sequence continues at coordinate 658 of DAOWKG010000128.1, read as the reverse complement.
ATTTCAGCTCTCCACTATCGAAGCTGAGGATGGTAGTGGCTGGCGCTCAGTACTCGATTTTGATGGCCACTCGTTTGAACACTTGATTCCACCCGTTTGTAATTTGATCTGGTGGCTGGAGCGGCAGGAGCATCTTGTCGGTTTGATCAAGTTTGAAATAATTAGCCCCATGAGAATATTGAAGGATGGTAAGCCTGTTTTTAAGGCCGACTTTGCTGATATCTTCCCATTTATTTTACGTCGGGTAATGGCGTTATTGACCAGTCATGCGGGGGTTGAGTTGCCGCTCGATATGGAGCATTTAATTGCCATTGCTGGTCGGATAAAAGCATCAGAAAATAGATTGAAATGGCAGGATTGGCGCACCTTAAAGGGCAATTTCGAGGCCCAAAATCTTGGCGGTTTGATGGGGCATTTATGTATTGATGGCGATGAATTACCGGAGCTGATATGGCTTCTGCAGCTTGGCACAATGTTTAATTGTGGCAAGGGGGCAGCATATGGGGCTGGACAATTTCGCCTCATCTGTAGTTAAATGCCGATTAATTTTCATTAACCCTGTCGGGAAGATACTTTAGATGCCGTTTGAATTTTATTTTTTTCTAGCCTCAGCATTTATTATCGGCACCGTTATCGGTTCCTTTCTTAATGTCTGTAT
>DAOWKG010000300.1 GCA_030639985.1 Desulfuromonadaceae bacterium | reverse complement strand
GGTTGACTCCCGATAAGTATCGTTCAGGAGCATTTAATATGAATATTATAGCGTTAGATCAGGTTTCTTCAATCCCGATGCAGATGGAAGGTGCTTTTAAGGTGGAAAAGCAGGTTCCCCTTGGCAAGGATGATGCCGCACCGAATTATTCTTTCCGGGTATTTACCGTGGCTCCTGGAGGGCATACCCCTTATCATATTCACGATTTCGAGCACATGAATTACATGATTGCGGGGGAGGGCGTTCTGGTTGATGAAGCAGGGGGCGAGCATCCGGTCAAGGAAGGGGATTTCTCCATGGTGTTGCCGAATGAAAAACATCAGTATCGCAATACCTCGGCAACAGAAGAGTTGAAATTTATTTGTGCGGTGCCTTTGGCTTACGAATAAAAATTTGGATGAAGTAGTAGAAGATGATGGCTAACCAAAAAATATCGAAGCCGGCCCCGATCTATATGACCCCAGCTTGTGCTCTGAGGTTGCGAGCTGAGCTCAAAGAAATTTTGTACCAACTGCGACCCGAGATGGTCAAAACAGCAGCTTGGGCTGCTAGTAATGGTGACCGAAGTGAAAATGCCGATTACCACTATGCCAAAAGGAAGCTGCGGCAATATGATGGCCGCATCCGTTTTCTGACCCAACGCCTGCACGATGCAACCATTGTTGACTCGGCTGAGCAGCAGAAAATAGCCAAGGGGAGAGTTCTTTTTGGCTGTACGGTCACGGTTGAAACCGAAGCTGGGGAAGAAAAGGGTTTCAGTATTGTCGGTGTGGACGAATTAGATATTGCACGTGGTTACGTGAGCTGGATATCCCCCATTGGTCGTGCCCTGCTGGGCGCTGTAGAAGGTGATCTGGTCACCTTTTCAACCCCTGGCGGCCAAACAGAACTTGAGATTGTCAAGGTTGAGTATAAAGAGCTTGAATAAAGCTAAGCAACGGGAGAATAAAATATGGAAATCGATTTGGACGTACTGAGCAACCTGATCAGCAAGCGAACCGATAAAATTGAACAGAGCGTTGCCGGAACCGGCTATCTGCCCAGAACAGTCATTGGTGTCGGCACCTATTTGCTCGATAACGAAGGGGATATTGATCTGCTGACCGCAAAACAAAAGGTCACCTTCGACCGGTTTATTAAGCCGCTGCTGGAAGGTTAAGAATGGCTAGCCTAAATATTTAATTTGTAGATTTCAGGAAAATTCTCACCAACAACGGAAGGAAAACGAATGACTCAGGCAAAAGAAGCAAGCACGGTTAAGATCAATTTTACCGGTAAATTAGACGATGGAACGATTATTGATAGCACCTACGCAGATCCAGAAGATGACTCGTGTCAAGAACATGGCCCGATGGAATTGACTCTCGGAGAAGGAGATTTCTACGTTCCGGTTGAAACTGCATTGGTCGGTATGTGTGTTGGTGAAAAAAAGACTGTTACCATCACTCCAGACGATGCTTTCGGTGATTTCGACCCGGAAGATGTATTTAAAGTAAAACGTAGCGAACTTCCCGAGGAGATCACTCCGGAAGTTGGTATGGGACTGGAGGTAACCGGTGAGGATGATGACCTTTATATGGTCACGATTGTCAAAGTCACCGACGAAGAGGTAAGCCTCGATGCTAACCACCCCCTTGCCGGGGAAGAATTGACCTACGAATTTGAATTGGCCGAAATTCTTTAGCGGGTCATGCCTCAGCATCAAGAAAACCAAAAAAGACAGTTTGCTATTATGGGAACTGTCTTTTTTGCTCAGTCCTGCCAATAAATACCTTGATTTGACTATTGCAACCTGATATTAACAGCGACTTGTTTCTGCTGCACTCTTCTCAATCAGTGTTTTCCTCGTAGTCCACTGCCTGACAAGTACCAGGCTCCAGATACCATACCACCATTTTTACAACTGAATCCTGCTGCAAACGGCGCTGATCGTTGTGTTTTTTTACGCCACAACGCAGGGATGGTTGTCTGCTGAAGTATAATTAAAACCGAAAGAATGGAACCGCATGACATTTATTGCTGCAATGAAAAATTCGCGCCACAACGCTAAGAATGAAATTTTGTCCGGGCTGACGGTCGCTCTCGCTCTAGTTCCAGAGGCGATAGCCTTTTCGCTTATCGCCAATGTAAGCCCATTGATTGGACTCTATTCGGCATTTATAATTGGTCTCATTACCGCCATTTTTGGTGGCCGACCGGGGATGATTTCTGGTGCAACCGGTGCTATAGCAGTGGTTATTGTCAGTCTGGTTGCCATGCATGGGGTTGAATACTTGTTTGTTGCTGTCGTGCTGATGGGGATCATCCAAATGGGTGTCGGCTTTTTGCGCCTGGGAAAATTTATTCGTCTGGTACCCCACCCGGTCATGTTTGGTTTTGTCAATGGGTTGGCTATTGTTATCTTTTTGTCACAACTCGAACAGTTCAAATTCATCGGGGCAGATAATGCTTCAGTATGGTTAACTGGTTTGCCGTTATTGACTATGGTCGGTTTTGTGCTGGTGACTATGGCAATCATCTACTTTTTGCCTAAGTTAACCAAGGTCATTCCGGCATCGCTTGCCGCCATTGTAGCTGTTTCTGTTGTCATTATATTTTTTGAGATCCCGACCCGAACAGTGGGCGACATCGCTTCAATCTCTGGTGGTTTGCCCCAGTTTCATCTGCCGTCAGTGCCTTTGAATCTTGAAACCCTGGCGATTATTTTCCCCTATTCGCTTATTATGGCTCTGGTTGGCTTAATCGAAAGCCTTTTGACTTTAACGGTAATTGATGAAATGACCGAAACCCGTGGGCGGGGAAATAAAGAATGTCTTGCCCAGGGTGCAGCCAATCTGGTTACAGGATTTTTCGGTGGTATGGGTGGTTGTGCGATGATCGGCCAAAGTATTATCAACGTCAGTTCTGGCGGCAGGAAACGTTTGTCGGGAATTGTCGCTGCGGTTGCACTGCTTCTGTTTATTCTTTTTGGTGCACCACTGATCGAAAAAATTCCCATGGCGGCCCTGACAGGTCTGATGATTATGGTGGCTATCGGTACCTTCGAATGGGCCAGTTTGAAGATGATCCGTAAGGTTCCTACTGCGGATGTGTTCGTCATGGTGTTGGTCGCTTCGGTGACAGTCATTTTCCATAACTTGGCGGTGGCCGTCCTGATAGGGGTAGTGGTCTCGGCTCTTGTGTTTGCGTGGGAAAATGCTACCCGAATTCGGGCAAGAAAGCATGTCGACGAATATGGTACGAAACATTATGAGATTTTTGGCCCCCTGTTTTTTGGTTCCATTGCCGTATTTCAGGAAAAATTTGATATCCTGAATGATCCACAGGAAGTCATCATTGATTTTAGAGAGTCAAGGGTAGTTGATCACTCTGCCATTGAAGCTTTGAACAAACTTACCGAAAGATATGCTAGAGTAGGGAAAACGGTACGTCTGCGTTATTTGAGTGAAGACTGTCGCAAGCTCCTCGACAATGCATCTTCCATTATTGATGTAAATTATCTGGAAGATCCAAAATACAAATTGGCAGTAGACTCGCTGGCATAGTTTTGCCACAGACAGACACGGACAGTTGCAGGACAAATTCAAAGCAATTATTAAAAGCTTAAACTCTGCGCTCTTTGTGGCTTGAGTAAGCGTAGCGAACGGGCGCTAGAATGATTGTGGCTTTTTTGGTTTCAGAAATATGCCCCTGTCTGTGTGCGTCAGTGGCTAATATTTGTTTTTAATCTTTCTCATCTCATAGGGAATTGCTATGAAAAAAACTTTTAAAATGTCCCACCCCAAGATCAAACTGCCACGCTTGGTTGAGGCGATCAAATATGAAGTTAAAAAATATATCAGAAGAGAACGGAAAAAAACGTTACCCGATGGTGTAGATTTTTGGGATTTTGACTGCCGTTTCGGTGCTGATGAAGCAAGTAGTGAAGTTATTCATCTGTCTGCTATTAATAAGTCCATTTCGCAGGCCGAAGCAGAACAGCTCGAATCTTTTTATTTGGAAATTCTGGTCAAGCCGGGGTATCGAAGTAGAAAACCTCAAGCAGAGCAGCAGGTAAATGGGGAAAATTCAGTCATTCAAACTGACTCGAATGGATCTGAGCTTGAGCCTTGATTATTTAACCAAATCGCAGTTCTGATTGGAGTATGCCCGTGACCAATAATGATGTTTTACGCCGTGTCCGCTTTATTTTCGATTTTAGCGATTCAAAAATGATCTCTCTGTTTGGCTTGGCCGATTATCCGGTCACGCGGGAGCAGATCAGCGCCTGGCTAAAAAAGGATGATGATCCTGCGTATCAGGAATGCAGTGATCCGCAACTGGCGATCTTTCTGAATGGTTTAATTACCGATAAACGTGGCAAAAATAAGGGTCCCCAACCCGAGCCCGAGCAGCGTTTGAATAATAATATCATCTTCAGAAAATTGAAAATTGCATTAAATCTGCAAGCTGACGATATCTTGGCGATTATGGCTTTAGCTGAGGCGCAGATAAGTAAGCACGAACTAAGTGCATTTTTTCGGCGACCGGATCATAAACACTACCGAGTTTGTAATGATCAAATTATGCGATATTTTTTCAGAGGGGTGCAGCTTAAATATCGCCCTGATACTTCGGAATCTAGTTCTGAAGAGAATCCTTCCGGCTGATTTTTTATAAACCTTAAATCCTTTCGGTTCCTAACGAGCAGCTTCCAAAAGCCCACGGTTAATAATATCGTGGGCTTTTGTGGTTCTATTCACCCAGCATGATGCGGATAATCTCTTTGTCGGTTTCCCGCATCCCTTCGCGACCGAGGCGGCCGATATTTTTGATGGTATTTTCGACCCCTTTGGTGACGATGCCATCACCACCGTAAAATTGCTGGCCTCTTTCAAACATCAGAAAACCGAGAATTCCGGCATCCACAGAAGCGGCAATTTTGGCGGCGCAGGATGGTTTAGCGCCATCGCAAATAATCCCCGAAACTGTCGCCAGCGCATTGACGATGGTATGGGCAACTTCTTCGAAGCGTCCGCCGTGCAGCCAGGCGATCCCGGCCCCAGCTCCGCAGCCGGCACTTACCGCTCCGCAGTAGGCCGATAACCGACCAATACCGGTTTTTTGATGAATCGTTACAAGGTTTGCTACCACCAGAGCGCGCAACAATGTCTCTTTATCCACCTGCAACTCTTTCGCATATTCGATCACTGGTACTGAGGCGGTAATCCCCTGATTCCCACTGCCGGAAACAATTACAACCGGCAGGCTACAGCCGCTCATCCTGGCATCTGAGGCGGCGGCGGCTAACGCTTTTGCTCTGACTTTGATATCATCGCCCCAAGCATCAATTAATACCGAACCAACATTGGCGCCCCAGTCGTTTTTTAGCCCCTCGGCGGCGATTGCCATGTTGTAGTCAATTTGATTTTGCAGCATTGCTGCAATCGCTGTAATTTCCACCGACTCGGCAAAGTCGAGGATGTCTTTGACATTCATTATGGAACGGCCAGTCAGTTTTACCGTCTCAACTTCATCACAGTCTTGATTGGTATATACCACCTCATCGTCTTTTTTGATCAG
>DAOWKG010000248.1 GCA_030639985.1 Desulfuromonadaceae bacterium | reverse complement strand
TATCGTTGGCAATATGACCGAAGAAGGACTGGAGGTCGTCGGCATCGGTACCAGTCCATCGAAGGGGTTGCGTAAGGGGGTGGTGATCAATATTGAAAGTACCGTAAATGCAATCCAGAAGGCGATTCGTGAAGCCGAATTGATGGCTGGTTGTGAGATTAAGTCGGTATATGCCGGGATTGCCGGTGGCCACATCAAAGGGATGAATTCACAGGGTGTAATTGCGATTAAGAATCGCGAAGTGACCAGTGAAGATGTACAGCGGGTAATTGATGCAGCAAAAGCGATTGCAATCCCGATGGATCGTGAAGTTATGCATATCCTGCCACAGGAATTTATCATTGATGATCAGGATGGTATCCGTGAACCTCTCGGTATGAGTGGGGTGCGGCTCGAGGCAAAGGTCCATATCGTCACCGGTGCTGTTGCCAGTGCGCAAAATATCATCAAAAGTTGTAACCGTGCCGGTGCCGATGTCGCAGATATTGTTCTCGAACAGTTGGCAAGTAGTGAAGCAGTCCTGTCTGCCGATGAAAAAGAGCTTGGTGTAGCGTTGGTCGATATTGGTGGTGGTACCGCTGATATCGCGATTTTCTCCGAAGGGGCTATCAAGCACACTTCAGTATTGTCAATCGGTGGTGATCATTTGACCAACGATATTGCGGTTGGCCTGCGTACCCCGATGGCAGAAGCTGAAAAAATCAAGCAGTCCTACGGTTGTTGTTTGACTTCGATGGTGGGTAAAGATGAAACCATTGAGGTGCCATCGGTTGGCGGTCGCGAAGCACGGATATTGTCCCGACAATTGCTGGCAGAAATTCTTGAGCCACGGGTCGAAGAAATTTTTTCGCTGGTTAATCGTGAAATTGCTAAGAGTGGTTATGCCGACTTGATTGCTTCTGGCATCGTTATCACTGGTGGTAGTGCGATTCTACCTGGTATGCCGGAGCTGGCAGAGCAGATTTTCAATTTGCCCGTCAGACGTGGCAAGCCACTCGATATTGGTGGCTTAACTGACGTTGTTAATTCACCGATTTATGCAACCGGAGTTGGGCTGGTCAAATATGGTAGCACCAATACTCAGGCACCAAATTTCAAAATTGGTGAAAAGAACGTATTTGAGCGGGTTGCCGAGCGAATGAAGTCATGGTTCAGTGAGTTTTTTTAATGTTTAATTATGTATTAATTACTTGTATAAGTTCTGGATAATTAGTAAATTAAGTAAACATAAATATAAATAGTTTTCGGGTTCGCGGAGAAGCTGAAAACGCAACTACAGGGAGGGCATTATGCCTAGTAAAGAGGGAGTTATGTTTCAGTTTGAAACAGCATTTGATCAAGTTGCCAAAATTAAGGTAGTTGGTGTTGGTGGTGGTGGTGGAAATGCTGTTAACACGATGATTAGATGCAGTGTTGAAGGGGTTGAGTTTCTTACGGCGAATACCGATGCTCAAGCACTTCGCCGTAGTGATGCCGCCATGAAAATACAGTTGGGCGGACACTTAACCAAAGGATTGGGGGCCGGTGCAAATCCCGAGATTGGTCGTCAGGCTGCCGAGGAAGATAAACAGCGTCTGGTCGAAATGTTTGAAGGTGCTGATATGGTTTTTGTTGCTGCCGGCATGGGTGGTGGTACCGGAACCGGGGCGGCTCCGATAATAGCAGCCGCAGCAAAAGAAGCTGGCGCATTGACTGTCGGAGTTGTGACCAAGCCATTTACCCGTGAGGGGCGCCAGCGGATGCAGCGGGCCGAGGCTGGAATTGCTGAGCTTCGTGAAGTTGTCGATTCACTGGTCGTGGTTCCAAATGATCGCTTGCTGGGTCTGGCAGGTAAAAATATGAGTATTCTTGATGCCTTCAAACCGGCTGATGATGTGTTACGTCAGGCGGTTCAAGGTATTTCTGATTTGATTACCACCGAAGGATTGATTAACGTTGACTTTGCTGACGTCCGCACGGTTATGAGTAATCGTGGTATGGCAATGATGGGTATCGGCGTGGCCGAAGGTGAACGTCGTGCTGCCGAAGCTGCGCATAGCGCAATTAGTAGCCCACTGCTTGAAGAGGTCGATATCTCCGGAGCCATGGGTGTGTTGGTAAATATTTCCGGTTCTTCAGCGATGACGATGGAAGAATTTGAAGAGGCATCAACAATCATTCACGAAAAAGTGCATGAAAACGCTAATATAATTGTCGGTTTGGTAATTGATGAAGAGCTAGGGGACAAAATAAAGATTACCGCCATTGCAACGGGGTTTGGCGATGCTAGTGCGGAGAAAGAACCGGTTGCAGATGTTATAGATTATCACTCCCAGACTCTTGCTCAGGTAAGTACCAAGGTCGATTTAGATATTCCAACCAATATTCGTGACTAGGTTAATAAGCGTTACTCAGCTGAAACAACCACTGAAGCTATATGACCATAAACATATCCATTCAATAGATTCTGATGTAGTGAAAAACTATAAATCTAAAGACTCATTTACT
>DAOWKG010000202.1 GCA_030639985.1 Desulfuromonadaceae bacterium | reverse complement strand
CTTGTACAATTGGATTGCAGGCCGATTCAAACGTATTAGGAAACACCTTTTCGGTCCCTTTTAACCCCAGTTCCAGCGTATCAATCCCGCCAGCTTTACAACAGGCAGAATATGGCTCCATCCCTTGCGCCGTGATGATTTCAGCGAGGCGATCAGTTTCGTCAACCAGACCAATATAGGTAGCAATCCCGATTTTTTTGTAACCCACCAATTGTGTCAGAGCGATAGTATCTTCAACCCTGGTTCTGCGGGCATTAACCGCGTCACTGCCGGGAATTGGTTGATAAAAAAGACCCTCAACCTGAGCTGCAGATCTATTCCCAGTGGTGTTGTCTGGTAGCTACCCGTTAGATGCTTATGCGAAGACATTTTTCGACTTGATTATGCCTGTCTTTTATCTGCTTGGCTCCGCCAGCTTGAGCTGAGTGGTGGTGGTCTTTTTCGGGTGGTGACGAACGTACCACGAAATTGTTGTCCAGCGATGAGTTGTGGACGAAGTCAATTTGCCCGAAATCCATTACATTCTTCCGTTTACTTCATTTTGTTTATCAATAAGCCGTTTTCGGTATTCTACAACTTCCCTCCGCAAAGTGGATAGATTCGCAATCTTCTCATCAACCAAATCAATATGGTTATCAAGAATTCTAATCAGCTCCGGAATTAGGGCCTCTGTTTCTTTGGCCGCTCCGTAGATCTCGTAGAGGTGCTGCATCTCCTTGATTGTGAGTCCCATGTCTTTAAGTTTGATGATGAACTTAATCCTGCGGACCATGTAAGGGGTGTAGCCGCGATTTGAGCGGCTCTGTCGCTCAACGGATTCTATGATTCTGGCCTCTTCCCAGTAGCGCAAAGTTCTGGTCGAAATGCCTAGTTCGTTGCAAAGCTCTCCAATTGGCACTATCTGTTCTGTCTCTTGCCTGTCATTTTGCATTTTGATTCTCCGTTGCCGCTCAGCTGATTGCGGTGCTATTGCGAAATAAGTGTGCACCGTGCGCTTGGTGGGACTTTTCGCTGAGGTTGAAAATGATTCCTGAGTCCAGGGTTTGTCTTTTTCTGCTTAATTGACCAGACCCTTGGCTATGACGTTAACGTGAATATAGGGAAAAAGCAAGGTAAAATAGTCGATATTTGGTGCGGAGCAGGGAAACGTCGTTATCCCTAAAAGTGAAAGTTAAAACAGGTAGTTGGGTTGGTGAGCGGTCTGCCTGGTGTGTTTAAATAGAATGGTGTTATTTTTTATATTGACATGAACGTAAATGGGATATAGAAGTAGTAGGCATTAAACGGTGCTTAATCGTTGTGGATTGTTCGATGGGGTGGTCAGGAGGAGTTTCCTGTCCGTAAGCGTAAAAGGAGAAGCGTGTGTCTGAATTTCTGAGTCGTATTAGGAAGAAGAGCCTGCATTCACGAATTATGCAGGCGGAGGACACCATCCCGTTTTTTAAGAATGGGATGGATTTGGGGTGGTCAGGATTTACTCCGGTAGGATACCCAAAGGTCGTGCCCTTGGCCTTGGCCGATTATGTCGAGGCGAACAATCTGCAGGGGAAGATGCGTTTTAACCTGTTTATTGGTGCGTCAATCGGGCAAGAGGTCGAAGATCGCTGGGCATCTCTACAGATGACCGACAAACGCTGGCCTTACCAAACCGGCAAAATTATTCAGAAGCAGGTGAACGATGGAACCGTGCGCATGGGGGACAAGCATCTCTCATTGTATGCACAGGATCTCGGTTACGGCTACTACACCAAGGAAAGAGGGGGCGGATTCGACCTCGGTCTGATTGAGGCTTCTGGGATTACCGAAGACGGCAGCATCATTTTGGCGGGATCGATTGGTTCGGCCACTGAGGTTATCCAGCATTCGGACAAGCTGATCATTGAAATCAATACCGCTATTCCGTCCTTCGAAGGACTACATGACATAGTTATGCTCGACCAGCCGCCGCATCGTAAGCCTTATTTGATCAGTCGGGTCGATGATCGAATTGGCACTCTGCATGTTCCTTGTGACCATGACAAAATCATTGCGATTGTCGAGTCGCAGAAGCCTGACAAAGGTCGGGCACTCGGTGCTCCCGATGAGGTTTCGGAGCTGATCGCTGGTAATATCATCGATTTCTTCAGTTCCGAAGTTAAGGCGGGGCGACTGCCTGAGAACCTGCTGCCGCTGCAGTCGGGGGTCGGCAATATCGCCAATGCGGTGGTTGGCGGACTGGTTAATGGACCGTTCAGCAACCTTAACGTCTGGACCGAAGTCATTCAGGACACCATGCTGGACTTCTTTGATTCCGGTAAGCTCAATTTTGCATCTTCTACCTCGCTTTCACTTTCTGAGGTGGGATTCGAGCGGCTGTATAATAACTGGGAAAAGTACACCAGTAAGGTCATATTGCGCCCCATGCAAGTCAGTAATCACCCTGAGCCGATTCGACGTCTCGGTGTCATAGCCATGAATACTCCGGTTGAGTTCGACATCTATGGTCATGCCAAT
>DAOWKG010000296.1 GCA_030639985.1 Desulfuromonadaceae bacterium | reverse complement strand
CTTAAATTACGTGATCCGGTGGCGGTGGAACAACTGCGAGAGCTGCAGCCAGACCTGATTATTGTTGTCGCTTATGGCCAGATATTACCCAAGGCGGTGCTGGAAATTCCCCGTTATCATTGTATTAATGTCCATGCCTCGCTGTTACCTAAATATCGTGGTGCTGCACCGATCAACAAAGCGATCATCGATGGAGAAACCGAGACCGGGGTCACCACCATGTTGATGGATGTCGGTCTGGATACTGGCGATATGTTGGTCAAAATGAGTCTACCGATCGGAGCCGATGAGACCGCTGGAAAGCTCCACGACCGGTTAGCATTATTGGGTCGGAAAGCAATGGAAGAGACGTTGCATCAGTTGTGTTTGGAAACGTTGACCCCGGTAAAACAAGATGACAAACTAACTTGCTACGCCTCGATGATGAAGAAAGAAGATGGATTAATCGATTGGCAACAATCGGCGACCGCTATCCATAATCAGGTGCGGGGGCTTGATCCGTGGCCGGGAGCTTATACCCTCTTGGCGGGGGAAGTCTTAAAACTTGCGACAACGGCGATTGAAGACGGAACTGGGACGGCACCGGGGACGATCATTTCGGCCGACAAAACCGGAGTGCGGGTTGCCTGCGGCGAAGGCATTTTAATGATTGGTGAATTGCAGTTACCCGGGAAAAAACGGTTATCGGCAGCAAATTTCCTCAGTGGGAAACCGTTGGTCTCGGGCACGTTACTAGGAACCTGATTTATACGCCTAAATCTCCCCTTTCAAAACTGCCCTGAGTTTAACCGGAATCGTTGCCGGTTTTTTGACCTGTGGGTTGTAACTGACCATAACCGTTTTGGCTTCGGCAAAAAGTTTGCCGTTGCCATCATGGAGGCGATAGGAAAAAGTAAAACTGGTGAATTTTATTTGCTCCACCGAAATTGAAATTTGGAGAGAATCGTCCAGCTCAATCGGTGCCCTGTAATCACATTCAGAACGTACTACCATAAAAAGCACGTCGCTTTCCAGAAACGGGCCGAAGCGCTGTTGAAACAGTTTTACCCGGGCATGTTCCAGATAGGAAAAAAAGACCGCATTATTGACGTGGCCGTAAGCATCTAAATCGGCGAAACGTATTTCAATCGGCGTATTAAATTGGAATTCAGACATGGGGTGGGTTCTCTCTTTTTGCTGAAGATGACAGTTAGCTGTAGCACTGTTGTTTTGAGGTTGTCAAATAGGGATTGACTTCAGGGTCGTGGGGTTGCGGTCCCACTCGACGCCTTCATTTCTTTGTGCGTCCAAAGAAACGAAGCAAAGAAATACGCCCGACCTCCTTGCCCGCCGAAGGCGGGTTCCCTCCGTGGAACAACTGCTTTGAGGAGCGGCAAAAACTCGCTACGCTCAAACATTTGCCGCTCTCTTTCTCACACCAGCCGCTCCACTCCGGCAGCGTCACACGGGGGGGAATGACCGGGGCAGTTGTTTGATTTTAAAGGTTTTGACTTTTTCGCCATTAGAGACGCTTACGTCTCGTTAGGCGATGAATCGCTCAACCAATCTAACGAACCACCACTTTCATTACGCACATAACAATATCGAAGCGTTACAACGAAGCCAGATAGCCATTCGCATAATCCCCAATTGAAATAGCGTAGAAAATCTGGCAGATGAAAATAAAAAGAGTTTCTTTTGCTCTCGTTTTCTTTGCGACCAAAGAAAATGAAGTCGGCTGTCGGTCCGAAAACCGACGATCCTAAGCTTTCATAAAAACATAAAGCCCAAAAAACATAATTTTCCCCACCCTTTATTAGGCCGCTTCCTCTATAATCGCCAGCCATGCTTAAATATATTTCTCCAGACAGTATTGACCAGCTTCGTTACGCCATTAAAGAAGCCGACGGCAACGAGGTCTTCGTTCTCGCCCAGACCGATGCCAAGCGACGGGTGGTGCAAATCGAGGTATTGGCACGGGGGTCGGAAGATGCCGTACCGGCGATATTGCAAACCTGTAGTTATGGCGACGTCGTTATTCATAACCATCCCGGTGGAAATTTAAAGCCATCCGCTGCCGATATTGAAGTTGCTTCCCAGTTCGGCTCGTTAGGGGTCGGTTTTTATATTGTCGATAATAGCGTCGAAAATATTTACCGGGTTGTGGAAGCATTTGCCGAAAAAGATTTGCACAAGATTGATCTCGAACAAGTTAATGGTTTGCTTGGTGCCGATGGGGTGATTGCCAAAAAACTACCCGATTATGAAGATCGCCCGCAACAATTGCAGATGGCTTTTGTGGTCGCAGAGGCTTTTAATAACAGCAAACTGGCAGTGGTTGAGGCTGGTACCGGCACCGGAAAAAGTCTTGCTTATCTGGTTCCTGCTTTGCTTTGGGCCCGCGCCAATCATGAACGGGTAGTGATTTCAACCCGGACGATAAATCTACAGGAACAGTTAATTCGTAAGGATTTGCCGTTTTTGCAACGCACCACCGGGATCGAGTTTTATGCCGTGCTGGTTAAGGGACGGAGTAACTATTATTGTCATCGCCGGGGCGAAACTGCCGGGCGGGAGTTGGGTTTGTTCGATCAGCAGCAGGTCGACGAATTGCAACAGATCATCGCCTGGGCCGAAAAAACTGCCGATGGCTCCAAGGAAGATTTAGCCTTTATCCCCAGCTATCAAGCATGGGAAGAGGTCTGTTGTGAGGCCGATCAATGTGCCAAGGTGCGTTGTCCCCACTATCGCCGCTGTTTTTTTCACAAAGCCCGCCGCCAGGCTGCACGTGCCGATATTCTGGTGGTAAATCATGCTTTGCTCCTTTCTGATGTGGCATTGCGACAACAGACCGATAACTATTCGGCAGTTGCCGTTCTGCCGCCGTTTGAGCGGATAATCCTCGATGAAGCGCACCATCTCGAAGATGTTGCTACCAGCCATTTTTCATCCCAACTGACCCGCTTTACTTTTGGCCGGATTCTGAATCGGCTGCGCCATCCCCGCAAGATGAATCAGGGATTGCTGCCCCGTTTTATCGACCAATTGTCGCAAGAGTTGCCCGATAGTTATGATGAGCTGTATCGAACGTTGCATGATGAGGTCGAGTCACTGTTGCACAAACGGCAGCTGTTGTTTGATCTGGCATTGGATGAATTGCAGAGTATTGCCGTCGAGCTGCCAGAATTTCTTGGTAAACAGGTATCCAGCAAGTTTGAGCTGAAGCATCGGATTCTACCAGATTTTACCGAAACTCCCGCGTGGCAAAAGGTTACTGAACGGGTAGAACGGTTAAGGGTTGGTAGTGTCGAACTGGCACAAGGGCTTAGCGGATTATTACGCGCCACCGAAGCGCTCCCCGATGCGGTGGCCGAAAAAATGAACTCGGCATTGATCGACTTGCGCGGAATTTCGGGACGTTTCGAAGTCCTGGCGGCAGATCTGGGTTCTTTTCAAGCGGTAGCAAAGAACAACTGTGTCTGGATTGAGATCCGGGAAGGGCGGATCGGGCGCAACAAGGGGTTGATTACCACTTTGTGTCAAGCACCACTAGAAGTTGCCGACAGCCTTAATCGAGCCCTGTATCAACGCTTTCGCAGTTTAAGTATGACCAGTGCCACCTTGACGGTAGCGGGTGCATTTGGTTATTTTCACTCCCGGGTTGGTCTCGACCGAGTCGAACCAGGACGGTTGGTAGAACTGGCGCTCGATTCACCGTTCGACTATCAGACTCAAGCGCTGGTTGCTATCCCCACCGATTTGCCCGAACCGGGCAAGCCAGGATTTGCCGAAGCGGTGCGGGATGCCGTAGAAAAAGCGCTCCTTTGCAGTCAAGGTAGGAGTTTTGTCCTCTTTACCTCCTATGCATTGTTGCGACAGGTGCATGACGAAGTGGCACCGATACTTGAGGCACAACGGTTACGCTGCTTGCGGCAGGGGGAAGAAAATCGCCATCAGTTGCTGAAACGCTTTGCTGCTGACGAATCGAGTATCTTGTTTGGCACCGATTCATTCTGGGAAGGGGTCGATGTGCCGGGACGATCATTGGAACAGGTGATTATCGCCCGTTTGCTGTTTCGGGTGCCGACCGAGCCGGTATTGCAAGCCCGGTCGCAGGCAATTGAGCAGCGGGGTGGTAATTCATTTATGGAATATACCGTGCCGCAAGCGGTAATTCGTTTTAAGCAAGGCTTTGGTCGTCTAATTCGCCACCGCAATGATCGTGGGGTCGTTTTGATTCTTGATACGCGGGTGGTAAAAAAGGTCTATGGTAAAATGTTTCTCCGTTCTCTGCCGCCAGCACGAATAGTACGTGGAAGTAGTGATGAAGTTTTTACCGAGATAGGGCAGTTTTTTATTGAAGGGGAAAGTTAGTTTTACTCGGAGAAATAAAATCAAGACCGTCGGTCTGCGAACCGCCAAAATCTAAAGCACTAAATGATATTCAAATTGTAAAATGAAACAATAAAAAACACCGCTGCAACAAGTTGCCGCCCGTGTGAGCATGCGAGCCCGGGGCTTGTGTTTGTCTTAATAACTGAGAATTAGCAAGTTAATTATGTAGATTATTGACAACACAGTTGCTACAAAATAGCTGCAATAGAAAAGCCATTTTTTGCTTCCTTTTTGTTGGCTTGGACAAAAAGGGAGGCGCAGTGCGGGGGCGCAACCCAGCGACCTTGAACTATTTTCAAAAGTTTATGAATATATAAAACTACAACCATAGAGAGAAATTATGAAACTAATCACAAAACTAAGCCTTGTCATCCTGCTATTACTACTGGTCGCCTGCGATAATAGCGGCAACTCCCTATCCTTTATGCGCCCCAATGACGTGACTTTAGCTTTTGGCGACAGTTTAACTGTTGGTGTTGGCACTCGGCCAGAGTTGAGTTATCCCGCTCAATTGAGTCGTTTGATTAGCCGTAAGGTTGTTAATGGCGGGATCTCGGGAGAAACCAGTGCTGAAGGTGCCAGCCGCTTGCCAGCTTTACTCGACAAGGTGGAGCCGGAACTGTTGCTGATCTGTCATGGTGGTAACGATATCCTGCAAAAGCTTGATCGGGAACAATTGCGCACCAACCTGCGACGGATGTATGAGGCGGCCAATCAGCGTGGCGTTAAAGTGATTTTGATTGCCGTACCGCAGTTTGGTTTGAGTCTTAAAGATGTTGCCCTCTATCAAGAACTGGCAACCGAACTGGACATCCCGTTGGTATCAGGTATCCTTACCGGGTTGTTGGCAAATAGCCAATATAGGAGTGACGATATTCATCTTAACGATAAAGGTTACCGCATGTTGGCCGAAGCTATTGCCGATCTATTGGCCGAAAGAGGGGCGATTTAACGTTCCAACTTGAATAACGAAAAACGCATTTTGTACATCAAGAGGAGGGGTGGATATGCGTAGTATTAAGGATTGGCCTGCCGATGAGCGGCCGCGCGAAAAATTACTGGCTACCGGGGCCGATAAATTGACTGATGCTGAACTGTTGGCATTGATTATTCGTACCGGTGATTCGGCCAGTAAAAGCAGTGCTGTCGACCTGGCGCGGGGGTTGTTGAGCCGGTTTGGTTCGTTACGTCAGTTGGCTGGTGCTAGCACTAACGAGCTGTGTCAGCAGGCTGGAATCGGCCCCGCCAAAGCGGCAGAAATCCAGGCACTATTTCAGATTGCCCGCCGTTTTGCCGATAATCGTTTGCAACCTGGACAGCCCTATCGTTCATCGCAAGATGCCTTCGACCACTTTCATGAACGATTTTGTGATTACCGTAAAGAAGTTTTTCTCGCTCTCCTCCTCGATGCCAAAAATCGCCTGATCAAAGAGGTACAAATCTCCGAAGGGAGCCTCAGCGCCAGTATCGTCCATCCCCGTGAAGTGTTCGCTCCGGTACTACGAGAATCGGCGGCAGCCGTCCTGTTTGTCCACAATCATCCATCCGGTGATCCCGCTCCCAGTCGGGAAGATATCGAAATAACCAACCGCCTCAAACAGGTAGGTGATCTGATGGGGGTGCGGGTTTTGGATCATATCATTATCGGTAACGGTGAGTATGTCAGTTTGGCTGACCGGGGATTGTTGTAGAGAGTTGCAACATTGGCTACGTTGCAAAAAATACTTGACTGTTGTCGCTTTCGATATTATTATTTCTGCAACATTGTCGATGTGGAGGTATTGTGTTGCAGCTTGGGCAGATTGTAAAAATGAAGGCTGGTCATCCATTCCGGGGTAGAATCCCAGAGGTGCCTGGAACCGGTGTGCTGGCGATCCAGATGAAGGATGTTTCGACTGATGGTGGTCTCAATTGGGGCACCGCCGTGGAAACGGAAATTACTGGCAAGCGAGAGCCAGATTATTTGACACCGGGCAATATCCTCTTCGCCATTCGTGGCAACCATAACTATGCTGTACTGGTTGATGAAGTAGCCGTTGAACAGCGAGCAGTCGCCTCGCCTCACTTCTTTGTTTTGCACTGCATTTCAGACACAGTTTTTCCCGCTTTTCTTGCTTGGCTACTGAATCAAGAGCCATTGCAGCGCTACTTTAAAAGGGAGGCTGAGGGAACCCTGACCAAAAGCATTCGCCGCAACGTGCTGGAGAATGCCCCTATTACGATCCCTCCACTCGAAAGACAACAGCAGATCGTGCAACTTGCACAGTGTGTAAACCAAGAACGTCAACTGCTCGAAGAACTTATCCGTAACAACGAAACCATGCTGGCAGGCATTGCGACCGATCTGCTTAATGATTCGCACCAGGGAGGCCAAAAGTGAACGACACCATCAATCAGGACTCGATCAATAAAGCACTGTGGGCGGCTTGCGATACCTTTCGCGGCACCATCAGCGCCGACACCTATAAAGATTTCATTCTCACCATGCTGTTCCTCAAGTATATCAGCGATGTCCGGCAGGATCACTACGACAGTTACAAGGAAGAATATGGCGACGAACCGGAACTGATCGACGAGATGATGAAGAACGAGCGGTTTGTACTGCCGCTTGAGGCAGATTTTTACGCTTTGTATGAACGCCGTCACGAGCCTGGCAATGGTGAACGGATTGATCAGGCTCTGCACGCCATTGAAGAGTCCAACGGCACCAAGCTCAAAGATGCCGGTAAGAGTGTGTTTCAGGACATCAGCTTCAATACCGACAAGCTGGGTGAAGAAAAGCAGAAGAACACCATCCTGCGTCACCTGCTGGAGGATTTTGCCAAGCCGGAGATGAATCTGCGCCCCTCACGGGTCGGCACTCTCGATGTAATCGGCAACGCCTATGAGTATCTGATTAAGAACTTCGCCGCCAGTGGTGGCCAGAAAGCCGGAGAATTTTACACCCCTCCAGCGGTTTCTGATCTGTTGGCCGAAATTCTTGATCCGAAGCCGGGCGATACCATTTGTGACCCCGCCTGTGGGTCGGGTTCGTTGTTGATGAAATGCGGTCGCAAAATCCGTGAAAAATACGGTAAAAAGGAATACGCCCTGTTCGGTCAGGAGGCGATTGGCTCAACTTGGTCCTTGGCGAAGATGAACATGTTTCTCCACGGCGAGGACAACCACAAAATCGAATGGGGCGACACCATCCGCAATCCCAAGTTGCTGGATAAAAACGGCGATCTGCTGCTGTTCGATATTGTCACTGCCAATCCTCCTTTCTCACTGGACAAGTGGGGTCACGATGAGGCTGAACACGATAAGTACAGCCGTTTCCGCCGTGGTATTCCACCCCGGACCAAGGGGGATTACGCTTTTATCCTCCATATGATTGAAACCCTCAAGCCGAAGACCGGTCGCATGGGGGTAGTGGTGCCGCATGGGGTGCTGTTCCGTGGTTCCAGTGAAGGGAAAATCCGTAAGAAGCTGATTGATGAAGGTCTGCTTGATGCGGTGATCGGCTTGCCGGAAAAGCTCTTTTACGGTACCGGCATTCCGGCGGCGGTGTTGATTTTCAAAAAGGAGAAGTCGGATCAGAAGGTCCTCTTTATTGAAGCCAGTCGAGAGTTCAAGGCCGGTAAGAACCAGAATTTACTGACGGCTGAGAATATTGACAAGATAGTTACGACTTATCGTGAACGCTCCACTGTCGATAAATACGCCTATCTTGCCAGTCTCGAAGAGATTCAGGAGAATGATTACAACCTGAATATTCCACGTTATGTGGATACTTTTGTGGAAGAGGAAGAGATTGATTTGCTGGCAGTGCGGGCTGAACGGGTTGTGTTGAAGAAGCGGTTGGTTGAGCTGGAGGGGGAGATGGAAGGATATTTG
>DAOWKG010000107.1 GCA_030639985.1 Desulfuromonadaceae bacterium | reverse complement strand
GTCTCTCAATCGATAGGGTCGTAACAGGTGGCGCCTGTTTTGCTAGTTGCCGTAGTTCTCGGCGTTCAGCAAGAATGGTACGGGATGAAACTGCTGCTTTGGTCTGCTGATCTTTTCGGAGGTCATTTGGTGGTTCATTCCAGCTGGACTGATCGGCAAACAGCGGTAAGTAACGCCGAACAAATGCAGCTTCTTCATCACTGGCTGGTCGTTCCGGATTCGGGGAAATGAGGCCACGACCACGCTGCCAGATAAAGACATTTCGCACCAGGGGATTTTCCTGTTTCCAGCTATCAAGCTGATCGGTGAGGTTATCTTGGGGTAACTGCCGCATGGTTTCTAATAAGCCGTCCTGAACTTCAGCTACTGCCAGATCAATATTTCCGGCAATCGCTGTTACCCGGTCATTGGCAGCAGCACGAGCACTACTGAGCAGACGTGCTTCCTCCCCCTGCAAAAGTCGCCAAGCACCGACCCCGAGAAGGAGGGTCGGCACCAGTAGTAGTAACCAGGCAAGAATAATCAGTTTAGGTTTATTCATGTTACCTTCAAGTTGTAAGCTTACGTCGCTAATAATCTTTTTGTTGTTTCCGAACCTTGTAGCTTTTTGAACGGATTTCCTTTTTTACCGCACTTGGCAGTGCCGGGGCAGCAAAAGTTTTTGTATCTTCCTCAAACGCTTCGGCTTGTCCCGCCAGATCACTGAATCCTAAGGCATTGCTCTGAGTTTGGAGTTTAATGCTACGTTGTTGGATTTCGGCAATCGCCTCATCTTTACGCCCAGCGTTGTAAAGGTCAAGGGCGCGGTCACGGCTGGCAGCAATTTCGTTTTCGAGGATCGCTTTGAGCACCGGTTTGTTTGCCGATTGAACTATCTCTTCAGCCCGATGAGAAAATCGCACCTGAGCTTTGGCACTGGAATTTTCCTGCCGATTAGTCAACGCATTTTCGTAGATGCAGTTTGCCTGGGCAATTTTCAGTATTTGCTCTGCTTGCCCCGGTTTCACTTCGACTTCAATCAGAGCATACTTTTCCTGACCACCATAGAGCTGGTTGAGATGAATTTCTACCCGGTTGTCGGAGATCCGTCCTTCACGACCGATAATCCGTAGCGGGCGCACACCCGTTGGGGTTTCCAGTTCTATGGTGATGCGGCGGGCGGCAATACTCAGAACGTCTCCCAGTTCAGTGGCAAAGATTCTGGGTAAATCGACACTAGATTCGACAAAATAATGATTACCATCACTGCGATCGGCCAGACCTGCCATCAAATCTTCGTTGAACCCGTTACCAATGCCGATAGTCGTAACCGAGAGACCCTCCTTGAGTAATGCTGCTCCCAGTCGAGCAAGATCGGCAGGGGTACTAGGACCAACATTGGCAAGACCGTCAGAAAGGAGGATGGCTCGATGGACAAACTTTCCCCCCAGATTTTTGCGAATTTCAGCTGCTCCTTGACTGACGGCACCAAACAGGGCGGTGTTGCCACCGGTTCTGATGCGCATTATTTGTGCTTCGATTCGTTCGGTATTGGCAGCACTCTGTGGTGGAATCAGGGTTTGGATGTTGTGGTCATAAATGACCATGGAGAACAAATCCTGTGGGCCAAGTAATCGTAAGGCGGTGATGGCAGCTTCACGGGCTTTAATTATCTTATCACCTGACATTGATCCAGAGCGGTCAAGAATCAGTGTCAGGTTGACCGGGGGGCGCGCTGTCTCACGGGGGATTGCCGGGACCTCCAGAGATACTTTAATGATTGCGGTTTCGTGCTGTTCGGCGGGAAGAACATCTCGATCAAGACTTAAATTTAGATTTAGCAGTGGTGCGGCCAAGGTTGGCGAGCCAGCGAGCAGGGATAATAACAGGGCAGGTAGTATTCTTGTTAGTAGCGATTTCATTTAACACTCCTTGTAAGTGGTTATGAGCTTTAAGTTGCCTTCAATAAAGCACTAACCAGTTATGAAGTGGTCATGGGAACGTCAAACGTTTGTAAAGAAAATGTCATGAACGTGGTCAACTCCTGATTGCCAATTTATTTGTCCTGCTAACTTTATGTAACCTGATGCCAAGCAGTATCGCAGCGACGCTGAGTCCAATAATCAGGCTGATCCAGAAACCTTTAGCTCCTAGCTGGATGCCCCAAAAATCGGTTAACGCCAAACTGTAACCTAGGGGCATGCCAATCACCCAATAAGCGATAACAACCATTAACAGCGGCACTCGAGTATCTTTATACCCACGTAAGGCTCCAGCGGCACCAACCTGAATCGCATCAGAAATCTGATAGAAAGCATTGAGGTAAAGGAGGCTGATGGCGATGGCAATAACTTGATGGTCGTTGGTATAAATTGCCGCAATGTGCCTGGCAAAGATCAGGGTTAATGTCGCTGTCACTACTGCAATGGCAGAAGTTAGCTTAATCCCGACTTTATGTGTCAGACGAGCCCGGTCAGGACGTTGTTTGCCAATGGCATAGCCTACCCGGATCGTGATGGCCGAGGATATGCTTAATGGAATCATGAAGATCATCGAAGAGTAGTTGAGGGTGATCTGGTGCGATGCGACCGTCAGGGCACCAAGCGGTGACAAAAACAGGGCAATTACGGCAAAGATACTCGCTTCTACTAATAATGCCAGCCCGATAGGTAGCCCGATGCGGAGCACTTGAGTGCCATCGTCCGCACCACATTTTTTAGCAAAATCAAAGAAGTGGGTCATACTATAGCGTCTAACCCGCCAGATCGTCAGCAGCATGCAACCACACATGAACCAAAGACTGAGCGCTGAAGCCCAACCACAACCAACCCCACCCATCGCCGGAAAGCCAAATTTGCCGTAAATAAAAACATAATTGGCGACGAAATTTACCGGAATACTGGCTAAACCGATAACCATGCTGGGTCGAGTCAGCCCCAGCCCCTCACTTAAATTGCGCAACAAAAAGAATATCGCAATTGCCGGGATCCCCCATGAAATTGCTTTGAGATAAGCAGCGGCAATAGTTGCAATCTGTGGGTCAACTGCCATCCAGACAAATATCAAACCGGCAGAGCGGAGCAGTAAAACAGCAATTACTACCAACGGTAATATTACTAGCATGCCCCGGCGAACTAAAGGGCCGGTCTCGGCTGTTTTTCCTGCCCCATGGAGTTGCGACACCATGGGTGTAATCGCCAGTAGTACCCCATATAAAAATAGAAATAATGGCCCCCAAATGCTGCCACCAACAGCAACCCCAGCCAGGTCGGTAGCGCCAACTCGGCCAGCCATCACCGTATCAATAAAGGCCAGTGACTGTTGCGCCAGTTGTGCCGCCAGAATTGGAGCCGCCAATGCGATCAGTAAACCGGCTTCGGTTTTAAATAGCTTAAACTGACTACGATTTGAACTGTTCATTTGCACTCGATGTCTGAAATTGGTAAATGGGATTTTTATTTATGGGCTGAGTGGTATCATTTTCAGTATTGGTGGGTCAATGGAGGATAACAAAAGAGCCTTCCGGGTTCCGAAAGGCTCTTTTGTTATTAAATTACTCTGCAACGGTAGGCGATGATAAAATTAATCTGCTAGAACAAACTTACCATTTTTTACTTGCACCATCACCATCGAATTAACATCAAGACCATTGTGATCTTCTGCAGTGATATTGTAGGTACCAGAGATACCGACATAATTTTTAGTGTTTTCGATCTCGGTGCGTAGTGCATCGGCATCGGTACCCACCTTTTTAATGGCATTTGCAACAATCATGATGGCATCCCAGGCATAACCGGAGTGGGTATTGATTGGGAATTGTTTGTCGTAGCCCTTTTCTTGGTAGAGCTTGATAAATTCCTGAATAACCGGTTTTTGCGGATCGCTGTCGAGTAGTTGATCGGCAACCATTAACTTGGTTGCTGGCATCCGGTCACCCTCACTGGCATTGCCAGCCAGTTCAATATACTTTGGATCTGGCAACCCGTGACATTGAAACAGGGGCAAATCAATGCCAAGTTGAATCCGGTTTTTGGCTATGATTGAACCCGCTGGGCCAATCGTCCAAACCAGAAGTGCTTGTGGTTTACTATTGTTGACCTTTGTTAATTGGGCAGTCATGTCGGTATCACGGGTGCCAAAGGATTCGTGAGCCACCAGTTCAATGCCATATTCTGGTGCCAGTTTTTTCATCCAGCGAGCGCCATCCTTACCGAAACCATCGGCCGCTGAAAGGAGGCCCACTTTGGTAAGTCCCTTTTCCTTAAGATAGATGAACATCCGTTTTACGGCGATACTTGAGCGCTGTGGTGACTTAAAAACCCACTTATACGGTCCAAACTTTCCCCCCATAATGACGGGATCGCCACCAACAGTCATGAAAATTGGGGTTTCTCCTTTATCGACAACCTTTTTGACGTTCATCCCGGTGTCGGTCAATGTTGGACCGATAATCGCGACAACTTTGTCTTTATAGATGAATTTTTTCGCAATTGAAGCAGTTTTAGCCGGATTTGCTTGGGTGTCGGCAATTTCAAGTTCTAACAATTTACCGTTAATGCCACCTTCGGAGTTGATTTTGTTAACCACCATTTCGGCAACCAGTCTAGTCGGAGTACCGATAAAGGCTGCCCGACCAGAAAGGTCAAAAAAGGCTCCCAACTTGATAGTATCGGCAGCTAGTGCTGAAGTTGAAATCAGCAGCAAACAAACAAAAAGTCCCAGAAATTTCTTCATT
>DAOWKG010000096.1 GCA_030639985.1 Desulfuromonadaceae bacterium | reverse complement strand
TGAGATTAAATTACAAAAAGATGAGTTGGATGGTTTGGAGAACCAGCTACATTTGGCAACGTTACAAAAAGAGGCAAATAGTGCCCGGCTGGAGGAGTTGCAGCGTAGCGGAGAGCTAGAGGAGACGTCTCTACAAGAATCGCAGTGTCGCAAAGTTGAACAATTACAGCAACAGATTGATGATCGACAGGTAGAAATTGGGCAGATTAACCGGAAGTTGGAAACTAGTAGCAGGGCTTTATACGGTTGGTTGAACCAGCATCATGCCGGCTGGGAAGAGAACATCGGTAAGGTTTGCGATGAAGAGTTGTTGTTTGATGAATCTTTGGCACCAAGTAAATTGTCTGTAGCAGTTGAGGGCTTTTATGGGGTGCAGCTTGATTTGTCAAGTCGGCAACAAAAAGTTAAATCGTTGGATGATTATCAACATGAACGGAAACTTTTGCAACAAATGGTTGCTGATTTTCAAGAACAAACAACCTGCTTGAATCGGGAACTGGAAGCCGATCTGCTAAAATTAAAGCAACGGTTGCAGCCTAAATCACGGGCATTAAGGACAGAGAATCGAGAACTCAATTATAAAATTGGACAAACTCCGCAACAGTGTGAGTTGGTAAAGTTAAAGCTTAGTCAGTGGGAACAAAAAGGGGAACTGGAAAAGCAGCGTCAAATAGAAGAACTGCAAATTAATATTGGTGCGGTTGCCGCAGCTGAATTGGTTGCTAGGCAGCAATTGGAAAAATATGAAAGTCAACTTAAGCGTCAGTTGAAAGCCAAGCAACGGGAGAGGGGACAAAAAATAGCGCTACTGGAACAATCTCATGCGGAGGAATTGGCAGTTATTGCTGCTGCTATTGTTGCAAAAGAGCTTGATTATACGCAGCGGAAGGGGTTGGTCGAGACCGATAAAAATCTGGAGCTTGAGAATCGTGGTGCCGACACCAATCGCTTGGGTGAAATTGAGCAAGAGCTTGGACGGATAATGTCTGAGCTTGAATTTATTGAAAAAAAACGGGATTTAGTGGCGGAATATCATCAGGATAAACGCGATTTTTTTGATTGTGTTAAGGAATTTAAAAACCAACAGCAACTGTTGGAACGGGAACAAAATCAGAAAAAACACGAGTTTGAACAGCAAAGAAAACATCGTCAGGCACAATTGATTGAGGTAGAAACCGAAATCGATCAGCATAAATTTGCTCTTGATCAAATTGGAGCCGATAAAAAAGCCTATGAGCAGTTTCAGTTGTCAGAAATTTACCCATTGGTCGAAGGTTTATTTTCAGTTGAGTCCGAATTGACAGAAAAAAGCTGTCGGGTGGTTATTGATGAAATCAAAGATAATTACTATGCCGGTATCCAGCGCCAGAATGACCTGAAAGAGGTCGTCGATAAATTTCTCGGCCATTTTTCTGCCGATAATATTTTTAAGTTTGAAACCCGATTTGCCTCGACGGGGGCTTACCTCGATTTTTCACAGGATCTTACCGAATTTGTCGAAGAGGATAAAATTGGTGAGTTTGAAAAAAGGATCAATGAACGATTTGCCGATATCGTCACCAGTTTGGGAAAGGAGACGACTGGTATGGTCTCTCGAACCGGTGATATCCAGAAGGTTATCAGTAAAATTAATCGTGATTTCACCGAGAAAAACTTTGTTGGTGCGATTGATAATATTGAACTTAAGTTGGACGAAAGTGCCAATAGTGTTTTTGTGGTTTTGCAGCAAATTAAGGCATTTAATGATCAATACAGTATGGATTTTGGAACTCAGGATCTTTTTTCGACCGAGAATCATGAAATCAACAATCAAAAGGCGATTGCTCTATTGCGGATGCTGCTGAATGAGGTTGAAAACTCCAGTGGTCACACTATTACCCTTGCCGATTCTTTTGAATTGAAATTCCGGGTAGAAGAAAACCATAACGATACTGGGTGGGTAGAGAAACTATCTCATGTTGGCTCAGACGGTACCGACGTTCTGGTCAAGGCAATGGTTAATATTATGTTGTTGAATGTTTTTAAAGAGGGAGTCTCCAAACGGTTCAGAGATTTTCGTCTCCACTGTATGATGGATGAAATTGGTAAGCTCCATCCCAGTAACATTCGCGGCATTCTTAAGTTTGCCAATGATCGGAATATTATGCTGATAAATGGTTCTCCCACAGAAAGTAATGCGTTGAACTATAAGCATGTGTTTAAAGTTTCCAAAGACGAACAACGAGTAACGCGGGTTACTCGAATTCTAACCAATAACCGGCCTTTATGAAAAAACCGACCGTCAGCCTTGCCAAAAAACTGTTACGTTTGATTCAGGGCGAAAGTTTGCCCCAGGGTCAGCTTAAATATTCGTTAGTTGATGCAATGGTGGAGGAGGGTGTGCTGTCGATACGCAGTACCGGTATGCGCACGTCGGTTTATTGTCGTGATGCTAGCAATGTCGATCGTTACCTTGCTAACCATTTTGGTATCGGAGATTTGTCACGTTTTATTGCTGCTGCTACCGAAATTGATCTGCAGAGATCCACTGCCATAATGGTTGCTTCTGACTCAAAATTGAAAACTATCCGTTCTTTCAAGGGTTTTTTAGTTAATTGTTCTCAGCCTCTGACTGCAACACTGGACGGTGTGGCGTTAGAAATTACCCCCCGGGCTGGAATATTTACCTATATTTACGATTTCGAAGGATTTGTTCCCGCGACCGATATTACCATTGTCGGCATAGAAAATGGTGAGAACTTTCGCTACGTCGAGCGGCAGCAAGCACTTTTTGATTCTAAAATGGTACTATTCGTCAGCCGTTATCCACAGTCTGGTGACCTGGTGCAATGGTTGCGGAGTATCCCTAATCGCTATGTCCATTTTGGTGATTTTGATTTTGCCGGAATCAATATTTATCTGCACGAGTATAAGCGCTGGTTGGGGGCACGGGCCGAATTTTTTGTCCCCGCTGAGATTGAAAAATTATTGGTTACTTATGGCAACCGGGATCTTTATCGGCGTCAATTAAGCAATGCTCCATCACGAGACAGCTTGCCCGAACTATCTCTGCAATTATTGTGGGATTTGATTTGTGCCGAAAAAAAAGGGCTGGAGCAGGAAGTGTTGATTGGTTTGGATAAATCTTAATCAATCTCGTAGTCTTTAATTTTATACATCAAAGAGCGCAGGCTTACTTCCAATAGTTCTGAAGCTTGAGTACGGTTGCCGGAAGTTTTAATCAAGGCTTTACGAATATATTCCTCTTCCAAACGCCGGGAAGCAACTTTCAGAGAATATTCATCTGGATTGGACCTACCGGGAGCCGACTGCCGACTGCGAAGCGGTGGTAGTTCAAGAGTCTCGCCGGGGCTGAAAATTAGAGCTTTTTCGAGGTAGTTTTCGAGTTCACGGACATTTCCCGGCCAGTGATAACTGAGTAGGTTCTTCTTTGCTGCATCGGTCAAGTGTGGCAGTGGCCGGTTATCACGCTGACATAGCGTTTCGAGAAAATGGTCTGCCAGGATGATGATATCTTCGGGGCGCTCACGCAGCGGTGGCAGGTCGATATCGACAACGGCTAGGCGGTAATAGAGATCCTGGCGGAATTGGTTTTGTTCGACGGCCACTTGCAGATCGGTTCCGGCAGCAGCGACAATTCTGGTGTCAATTTTCTCGGCACGGGTTGCTCCAACCTTACGAATTTCTCCCTCTTGCAGAACCCGCAATAGTTTAGGCTGTAGTTCTAGCGGCAGATCGGCAATTTCGTCGAGAAACAGGGTGCCGCCGTCAGCGATGGAAAAGAGTCCTTGCTTATCTCGATCTGCTCCGGTAAATGCCCCTTTTTTGTGACCGAATAACTCACTTTCCAATAAGCCAGCAGTGATGGCGCTGCAATTGATTGCCAAAAACTGTCCCTTGCGGCCACTTTCACTATGCAGCGCTTTAGCAATCAGTTCTTTCCCGGTACCGGTTTCGCCACTAATCAAAATAGCCGAATTGGCTTTCGCTGCCGTTTTTACCAGCTTTAAGATTTGTGCCATTTTCGGACTGGCGTGGATGATATCGGTAATTGAAAAACTTTTGTCATGTTTTGACAGTTCTTTTTTGAGCTCAATATTTTCAAGCCGTAACTCTTGCCGTTCTTCAGCTTTTCGCAGGGTCAGAACGACTTCATCGGGCTTGAACGGTTTGGAAATATAGTCGTACGCCCCGCGCTGCATGCATGCCAGGGCGGTGTCGATGCTACCATAGGCGCTCATCATAATGATGGTGGTGTCGAGGGAGCGGACTTCGGGTTGTTCCAGAAAGGTGAGACCATCCATGTCGGGCATTCTGATATCGGAGAGGATGACATCAAATTTTTCTTTATAGAGGAGATTAATCGCTTCGGCACCGTTCTGTGCTTCACTGACCCGGTAGTTGTTTTGTTCCAATACCAAGCGCAACATGTGGCGCATAGAAGCTTCATCATCTATGATCAGCAGGTTGCGAAATTGATTGGACATAGGTTTCCTTGGACTGGGGGATGGATAACTTTGTTAGGATACCTTTATTTTGAGATTTGAGCAAACAAAAGGGGGGGACGAAAAATGATTTCCGTCCCCCCTTGAAGTTACAAAGTAATAACTTTTCGTTTTTTATGGCTGCCAGATTTTCAGCAACGCCTCAGCCATATCAGCTGGAGAATCGGCAACGCTGACACCACACTCACGCAGGA
>DAOWKG010000031.1 GCA_030639985.1 Desulfuromonadaceae bacterium | reverse complement strand
GACCAAGAACCACATCTACACCATCGGTAACCAATTTTGTTGCAGTATTGGTTGCAATTTCTGGCTTACACTGATCATCCTGAATTAGCAACTCAACTTTTTTACCAAGCACCCCACCCTTGGCATTGACTTGCTTGACCACCAACTGTGCTGCCTTCATTGCGGGGATACCATAAGGGGCCAAATCGCCACTGTGCGGACCGGCAACACCAAGCTTGATGGTTCCTTCATGGGCAAATTGCTGGGTAACAGCAGGAGCTTTTTCATGCTCAACAGTTTTTTCAGCAGCCTTAGGTTCAGCTTTTTTAGTTTCTTCCTGACTACAACCAGCAACTAAAAATAGCGTCAGTGCCAAGGTTGCAAGAAGTGCAAAATACTTTTTCATACGTGTGCCTCCTGAGAATGTAAGATTACGATTTAAATTAGTTTATAATTTAGGAACTGAACAGATATAATTCAAAGCACCGAAGTGGTCAAGAATAAACCAAAAAATGGGAACAATCCCTTCGCCACAGAATTTTTTCTAAACTTTTTTCGCCGTTTTGGGCTAATTTCCACCAGTAAATCATTTTTATGAGTCAAACTTCTTTTTCATTTCCGCAATCATCGACTCAATTTTAGATGGTTCTGCAACCAGTCTGGCAAGCCGTTGAAGTTCAATATAATATGATTGCATTTCCTTAGAACTCAGTTCAGAACCAACCGATGCAAATGCTTTTTCGACCTGATTAACCCCAAACTTGCCAATATGATTACCGGCAATCGCTTTAAAATTACCGAAAATATGCTGCCTTCGGTTACTTTGATTTTGTTCTTGCGAGCGAACTTCACGTTCTTCACGTTGATGCCGGTCTTGCAAAACATCATTACGGGTTCGTTGCCAGATTGGCCCAAGATCAGCGGAGCCCATCAAGTCAGCCAAAACTAGATCATCAGCACTTTGGATCTCAAGCATGTCAAACTTTGCCCCTGGCAAACATGCTACCGAGGTTGCCACATCGGCAGTCTGTTCTAACTCTACAGAGCCTTCATGAACAAATCCAAGCGCATATCCCTGATCGTAAAATATCAATGTTGTTTGATTTAATGCTGAAATTCGTAAACAAACCGTAAGCCCTTCATTCCTAATACGCTCTAATGGGAGAGACACATCAAGTCTGGTTAAATCAACATCCTTCAGTAAATAATTGCCATGTAACAAGGCATGCATACTCAGCACCAAATCGGCAGATTGGCGATAAATATTCAAAACAGCATCGCCTGAAATTGAAATGGCAAAAATCTTTGCGATGGCATCATAAGCGATCAAACGTTGCGCATCACCCTCTTCGAGATAAATCGAACTTATCAGTTTACCTTCACGAAATAAAATTATCCCTGAGCCAGATGATGCATCAAAACGAAGATAACCAGTAAATGCACTCCCACGCAATTTTTCCATTGCCTCGGGAAGGTTTATTCGTGCCGGATCTACTTTTTTCCTTACCGGATTGCCACGCGGCAAAAAAATCATAACTCAAAACTCCCTATCACTTTATATTTGCAATTGTTCCCATTGCAAATATAAGTCATCCAATTTTTCTTTCAAACTAACATGATCGCCACTCACTTGTCGCCAATGTTCCTGATCTTGATAGGTTTCAGGATCTGCCATCTGTTGCTCAAGCGTTCCAATTTGCTGTTCTACTTTCTCAATCTGGCTTTCAACCTTGATCAACTCACGTTGTTGTTTCTGCTCGCGGCGCTGTTGTTCTTTCCTGGTAGCATGCCCCTCCATTCTTGCTTGTTTATCATTTGACAGTTCACCTGGCACCACAGTTTTAAGATATTGCTCCACCCGATCGCTACTATGACTCGAATCGCCCAAAGTTTCTTTTGCCCGTAAAAAGTCTTCATAATTACCGATATATGATTCGACCCTGCCCCCACCAACTTCAACCACACGGGTAGCCAAAGCATCAACAAAGTAACGGTCATGCGAAACAAAAACAATGGTACCCTGATATTTTTTCAGCGAATCGAGTAAAATTTGTTTTGATTGCAAATCGAGATGATTGGTTGGCTCATCCAGCAATAATAGATTCGCTGGACGCAGCAGTAATTTTGCCAAAGCGAGACGATTCCGTTCCCCCCCCGAGAGTATCTTGACAGATTTTTCGATATCGTCGCCAGAAAACAAGAATGACCCTAGGATGTTGCGCAGTTTGGGAACCATCGCCACCGGTGAATCGGCCATTATTTCGTTAAAAACATCACGGCTAGGATTAAGTTCCGCTGCTTGATTTTGGGCAAAATAAGCCTGTAATAAGTTGTGCCCTTCCTGTCGTTCACCAGTTATCGGCGCCTCGACACCAGCGAGCAAACGCATCAGGGTAGATTTACCTGCCCCATTCGGCCCTACCAGTGCAACCCTTTCACCCTTCTCAATTTGCACGTCTACGTGCTGCAACACCTGCAAGTCACCATAATGTTGCGATGCCTGCTGTAAACCAACTGCAATTTGACCACCCTTTGGCGGTGCTGGAAAAGTAAAAGCAATTTTTTTCCGTTGCGGGGGGAGTACTATGGGAACAATCTTTTCCAATTGCTTAACCCGGCTTTGTACCTGGGAAGCCTTATTGGCCTGATAACGAAACCGACTGATGAACGCCGCAATCCTCGCGATCTCTTCATCTTGCTGTTGCTTTGCCGCCTTAAGAGCAGTAATGCGTTCATCTCTAGTTTGGATGTAGCGACTATAATTGCCGGGATAACTCGAAAGATTGCCGTTCCAGATTTCAACAATTTTAGAAACAACTTTATCGAGAAAAAACCGGTCATGGGAAACCAGCACCATGGCATAAGGATAGTTGAGCAAATAATCTTCGAGCCAATCACGAGCAGGCAGATCAAGGTGGTTGGTAGGTTCATCCAGCAATAAGAGGTTGGGCTTTTGCAACAGCAGTTTTGCCAGCGCAATCCGCATTTGCCAGCCACCAGAAAAAGTTTCACACGGCTTGTCAAAATCTGCGGCGCTAAAACCAAGGCCGTGCAAAACCCGGCCAACTTCAGATTCCATCTGATAACCGCCACGCTGCTCAAACAACTGCTGCAATTCGGCGTAACGCTCGAGCTCTTCAGCATCAGCGCTATCGGCAATGGTAGTTTCCAACCGGCGGAGTTCTGCTTCTACCTGTTGCAGTTCTGCCAAAGCACTTTTAGTTTCAACAAACAGAGAGCGCCCACAATACGCCAATCCATCCTGCGGCAGATAACCAAAAGTAGTCCCTTTAGCAATCTGTAAGGTACCACCATCACTATCAACCAACCCTGCCAGAAGTTTTAATAAGGTCGACTTTCCGGCACCATTTTCACCGCAAAGTCCAATCCGGTCAGTCGGTCGTATATGCCAGTCGATTGCCGCAAAGATTCTCCGGTCGGCAAAATATTTATCAATCTGCTTAAGCTGTAACATTTTCACCTGCTGTCGAATGCTGCTCATTACATGAAGTTGGTCTTATATCACAACCACCCAACAACCAAAAGTGTTGATAAAAAAAGAGGCTCCAAATTTTGCTGGAGCCCCTTTAAAAACATTCTGTTGCAGTGAGTAAAGACTTAATTCAAGTTATATCTGCTCAGATATTGATCGGCCAATGCGGCAATATCGACAACATCGAGATGGGCATTATTTACGACCAGGTGATACAAAGTTGGGTCAGCTATATTCCCAGAACCAAAACGGTGGATAAAATCATCCCGTTGCTGCTGGTGCAAAGCGATATATTTACCGGCATCAGGTTCACTTAAATTATGCGTTTTCATGATTTGCTGAATCCGAAAAGCCAAAGGGGCAACCAGACGAAGATTGATACAATTTGGCAAATCCTGAACCGCAAGGACGCCTCCCCTGCCAACCAGGACACATTTACCACGCCGGGCAAAACCACGAATAACAGTACGCATATAGGCAAATACCTCGGTTTCTTCTGCCCGACTACGATCTAAAAACATGGAAAAAATTGCCTTAAGTGTAGCTGAAGTGTCTTGCGACTTTTCTATCTGCTCAACGGTATAACCAGACAATTCAGCAACCTCATCAATAATCTGCCGGCCGACAACAATCCACGGTTCTCCTGCAGCTCTGACATTGAGCAACTTAACCAGCGCCTCAGCAACCGGATACCCCTGACAACCAAATTCCCGTGATAAAGTAATACATGGTGCTGGTTGCACCGGATCTACCGCCTGATGCTGTTGGTGCCAGGCCAATAATTGTGCTTCCATTTGCGGGGTCCATATTTTTTTAAGTGACATAACAAACCTCCTTTATCTGGTTGTCGATGTTAAGGTCACTACAAATTATAGCTGAAAATCGGCAATTTTACAGAGGCGAACCATTTTCTTCGCTAAACAGTGGCAAGCTTATGAAAAAAAACTTAATAAAGATATCCACTACGACCAATATCTGTTATTGTTAGCTATTAAATCACTACTTAAGGTATCCGCCATCGAGGCGTTGAGACCAATTAACGATAAAATATAAACTTTCCATAGCAGTCGCTCCAAGGGGGAATCCGACCGCTACTTAACGTAATTAACCCGACAGATCCTTTCCCGACCCCGTATTTACGGTGAGGTCACCAGCAAAGGAGAACCGGGATGAGCCGTACTTGTAGATGCGGACAGAAAGGTTTTACAAAATGAGTAAGAAGATGCTTATCAATGCATCTCACCCAGAAGAAAACCGGGTGGCGATCGTTGTTGACGGAATTTTAAGCGAACTTGACATTGAGATCGCGGGACAAGAACAGAGCAAAGGCAACATCTATAAAGCGGTGGTGGTTCGGGTTGAAACCGGGCTGCAGGCCGCTTTTGTCGATTATGGTGCCGAAAAACTCGGATTTCTCCAGATTGGCGAAATAAACGCCAAAATCTACCCACCCAAAGAAGAAACCACTGGCCGTCCACGGATCGCCGATCTCCTCCAACGTGGACAGGAACTTCTGGTACAAATTGTCAAGGAAGAGCGTGGCAATAAAGGTGCCGCCCTCACAACCTTCCTCTCCATTCCCGGGCGCTATATGGTGCTGATGCCTGATAGCACTACCAAAGGGGTCTCCCGCAAAATCAGCGTTGACTCAGAACGTAAAAAACTGAAAAAAACCATGGCCGAACTAGAACTTCCAGAACGGATGGGATATATCGTCCGCACTGCTGGAATTGGCAAAGACAAGGAAGAGCTGAAACGGGACTTCGACTATCTGGTACGTCTGTTCGAAGGAATTGTCAGTCAAAAAGACCAAATTCAGGCGCCAGCACAATTATATCAGGAATCAAACCTGGCAATCCGTTCCATCCGTGACTATTTCAGTACCGACATGGACGAAGTTCTAGTCGATGATGCAAAAGTCTTTCAG
The DNA here is from genome assembly GCA_030639985.1 of Desulfuromonadaceae bacterium. Classification (GTDB taxonomy): domain Bacteria; phylum Desulfobacterota; class Desulfuromonadia; order Desulfuromonadales; family Geopsychrobacteraceae; genus Desulfuromusa. Next base: position 3,458 of record DAOWKG010000031.1, on the reverse strand, counting down.
GACACCAAAGATTTTTTCTCACTGGTAATGCCAGAATTAAAGCGACTGGTAAAACGTCACCGTGAACGGCGACCGATTTTCTCTCGCTATCAGATTGAAGAACAGATTGAAGGTTTATCCAAAAATCAAGCTCCCCTACCCTCTGGCGGTTCAATTGTCCTTGATCAAACCGAAGCATTAGTTGCCATCGATGTCAATTCAGGGAAAATGTCGGGCGAAAGCGGCATTGAAGCAACTGCCTATAAAACCAATCTCGAAGCAGCAAAAGAAGTTGGTAGGCAACTACGGCTGCGTGACCTCGGCGGTTTAGTAGTTATCGATTTTATCGACATGCGGGATCGAAAAAATATCCGCGAAATAGAGCAAGAGTTGCGTAAAGCGCTAAAAGACGATAAAGCCAAAGTATCAATTGGCCGGATCAGCCAGTTTGGACTAATGGAGATGAGTCGGCAACGGCTGAAACCAGTTTTAAGTGTCGGTGCCTACCTGCAATGTCCAAACTGCAAGGGACTCGGACAAATAAAGAGTATCGAAGCTCAGGCAGTCGCCTTCTTGCGGCAAGCCCATACCGCAGCCGCCAAAGGGCAGATCGGCCATATTGAAGCCAGCGTTCCCCTTGAAGTTGCCAACTATCTCCTTAACCAGAAACGCACCACTATCAATGAACTGGAGCAACAATTAAAACTCCAGATTTCGCTATTGGGACGGGTTGACCTGCTACCGGGGGAATTGGAACTGCTACTACATAAGCGTGAAAAACAAACTGAGACCAGCCAACAAATCGTCCCCGTTTCACACGATAACCAAATCGTAAATGCCCTAGCAGCGGCCCAACAGGAAGAAACCACTACTGAAGAACCGGCAGAGGACAACGCTGACGCAACGACTACCGTAGAGCAAGATAACGGTGAAGAAGCAGCAGACAAAACCAAAAAACGGCGGCGCAGACGGCGCAAAAAACCAAGCTCCAGCACCCCGGATGCAGCAGAGCAAACCCAACCAGAGACAGACGATACCCAATCCGGTAATGAAATTGTGACGCCACCGGCATCACAACCTGCAGCTGAAGCAACTAAAACCAATCAAGCGCCACAACCGACAATCGAAGACAAAGATCAACCGGCGATAGAACCGGCAGAAGAAGAGAAACCCAAGCCACGACCACGTAGAAGAAGCAGAAAAAAACCTGTTGCCAAGACAGAAACGGCTCCAGAAGAAAACTCTACCCTGCTTGAGCAAGATTTGACTAAAAAAGAGGTAGTGGAAGAAAAACCCAAAGCAACACCCCGTAAAACTACGAAAAAAACCGAAGTTGTAACAACTGCTACTGATCCAGATACCAGCAGTGCCACGACTCCAGCAGCAGAAAAAACTAAACGGCAGCCGCGGCGAACGACAAAGAAAGCAACCACCGCTTCAACAAGTACAGCAACGGCAGCAGCAGAAACAAAACCGGTAACAGAAACGGCTCCAGCCGAGAACCAGGAAGATAAATCAACCAAAACAGCAACGACCGAGAACCCGAAACGGAAACCGCGCCGCCCGACTAAAAAAGCTACTGAAAAAACTGCGGATGAAACCAAAACTGTTGCTAAGACAGAGGTCGAGACTGAAGAGATCCCAAAACGACGCGCCAGAAAAACTGCGGTAAAAAGTACTGAGGCGACGCCAACGGTTACAGAGACGGCTGCAGAGGATAAGCCCAAACGGCGACCACGGCGAGCTCCCAGTAAAAAGACCGAAGCCACAGCAACAGACACAGCGAAACCAGCAACAACAAAAACAGCAGAAGAAAAACCCAAACGACGACCCCGCAAAACGACAAAAAAGGCTTCTGAAACTGCATCTGCAAGTACCTCAGAAGAGACAAAACCAGCTGCTGCAGAGGAAATAAAAAAACCGCAACGGCGCTCTCGTAAGGCACCAGCCAAGAAAAAAGAGCCGGAAATAGAACCACCGACAGAATAAACATAAAAGCCCCGGATTCCTGATAGAATCCGGGGCTTTCTCTGCAAATATAAAATAATTATTTAGCCACGGCCGGTTGTACTTTTACAACTGTCAAAAAGACGTAATAATCTTTAACAATTGACGGCAAGTAACCTGTCCAATTAGTTTACCATCTTCAACAACAGGCCTTCTCCGCTGCCCCTGATTTAACATCGACTTCATAACGTCAAACAGTTGCGCATCGGGAGATACAATCGTCACTTCCTTGGTCATAATATCTTTAGCAGCCAATGAAGTAGTGTTGCGCCCGTCAAGATAAATACTTTCTGACATTTCTCTAAGACAATCTAACTCCGATATCATTCCCAGAAGAGCCTTAGAACTATCGACAACAAGGACACCAGAAAGTTTATGCTTCAGAGTAAGCTTTACGACATCAGCGATGTTTGTGTCGGGCAGAACTGTCACCGGATTTTGGTTCATATAATCTTTAATTTCAAATGATTCCATCTTCAACTTCTCCTTGAAAGCAATTGGTAATTTTAAGAAATATATCTTTTGGTAAACTTGGTGCCTTAGTAGCTATCAACCGATAGTTTAAATAATATACCATTATCCATCTAACTGATCGAGAAGTTCCAGCAAATTTGTCAGTGCCTGCTGCAACTTAATTTCTTGACTAGCCGTATTATATGCCTGTGATTCACTTTTTTTCAGTGCCACTTCCATGGCTTTACGAGTTGCAGAAATAGTTTTTTCCAGTTGTTCGGTAAGTTCTGCCCCAAACTGGCGAAAATTTTCATCAACCCCACGCCGTAATGCCCAATTGATCTGTTCGACATTTTCGTTCAGCAGCTTAAGGCTACTCTCCCGCAATCGTTTAACTGTCCTTTTGCGGCGATATTTGTTACTAAATAATTTGCGCGAAATGCGCTGTCCTAACGGATCCATAGCGGAAATAAATAGATCATTACTCCAGCCAGATATTTCAAATTTGGCATAAGAACGGCCAGCGCCAGGAGCATGATATGGAATATCAAATAGTTCTGCCGCAATCTGCCGCACCTGTTCAATTAATTTGTTACTGCGCTGTTGATGTAACGCCAGCAATTCTGTGGCAGTGCCACTAATACAAACAGCAACTTGACGCATTTCCGGAGCAAAAAAAGTGGGAATTTCTTGAGTTAATATTTTCTGTACCAGAAGTTCAAGGTCTTCAGTATCGTTGATGGTTGCGATATGATTTTCCAGTATAGGTAAGATTTCTTCTTTGGCACGAGAGCGTACCGCCTCCACCTCTTTATGCAAACGTTCAACTACCCGGTTTAAATCTCCTGCCAAAACATCAGCAGCAGATTGCTTTTCTCGTTCAACAGACGGTAACGATTGCCGAAACTGCTCAATCCGTAGTTTCAATTCAGCTTCTGGGAGCATCAATGCACTTAAAAATAACTGTAACTGCATGATAATATCATTAAGCTGATCACTGGTTCGGTGTAACAGTGACT
>DAOWKG010000282.1 GCA_030639985.1 Desulfuromonadaceae bacterium | reverse complement strand
GAGCCCGACGAGCTACCAGACTGCTCCATCCCGCGACAACGGAAGCGGACAATAACGGAATTGTGGAGCTACGTCAACAGGTTTTTTCTTTTTCTTTTCGGGTTATTGTATAAGATTGAAAATCGGTGTAGAACTAGCAACGGTTAAGTGAGGATTAGGGAAGCTGCGACCTCAATCATAGGCGAGGGAATGGATTTAATGCAGGAAACGATTGAACTTGAAAAAGCGTTGCAACGTCTCCGTAAAGGTGGCTTGCTGATAGATGTAAGAACTCCGGCAGAGTTTGCCGAGGCGACGATTCCTGGTGCCGTCAATGTCCCGATTTTCAGTAATGAAGAACGGGTGCAGGTTGGCACCTTGTATAAAGAAGGGGGGAAAAGGGCGGCGAGAAAACTTGGAGTGGAGTTGGTAGCCCCCCAAATTCCCCGGTTGCTGGAGCAGGTCGAAGAGTTGCGGCAGGGTCACCCAGGTCCAGTTATGGTGTTTTGCTGGCGCGGTGGCATGCGCTCATTGGCGATGACATCGTTCATGAATCTGGCGGGAATTCCGGCACAGCAGTTACTTGGTGGCCATAAAGGTTTTCGCCGCTGGGTGCTCGATTACTTTGAGCAACAGCAATGGCCACCGATTTATGTTCTGCGGGGTTTGACCGGAGTGGGAAAAACCAGGATTTTGCAGCAGTTGCAGCAACTCGATTATCCGGTAGTCGATTTGGAAGGGTTGGCAAACCATCGCGGCAGTGCTTTTGGGGCCCTGGGGTTGCAACCACAACCTTCGCAAAAGATGTTTGATGCTTTGCTCTGGGAACGACTGGAGCAATTGCGTGGACGTGACTATCTGGTTACCGAAGGGGAGAGTCTCCATATCGGTCGGGTTCTGATTCCCAAAAAGTTTCATCAGGCGATGCAGGTGCAAACCAGTCTGTGGTTGACAGCATCACTTGATCTTCGTACCCAGATAATCCTCGAAGATTATCCAGCCCTCGATCAATTGCGACAACAATTTGAACGGCCGATTAATGCCCTCAAGGAACGGCTGGGGAGCAAGGTAGTCGCTGAGTTTCTCGAATTGTTGAATGCCGGAAAATGGGGGGAACTGGTGCGTGAATTGATGGTTCGTTATTATGATCCCCTTTATTTTCACACCTTGCCCGAAAGTAGGGCCGAAATTGAAATTGAAACGATAACTGCCGGAACCGAGCGGGTTGTCGCTAGTCTTAAGCAACTGACAGAGAATAGAAGGATAAAACAGGATGAAAATTGAGATCAAAACCGGTGCTGCCCTGCAGCAGAAAACTCCTTGTTTGGTGTTGGGCGTTTTCGCCGGTAAATATAAAGCTGAATTGCTGTTGCAACTTGATCAACAGGTGAACGGAGCATTTGGCCGAGCAACCAAGAGTAAAGAATTCTCCGGTCGTAATGGGGAGACATTGCTGTTACATGGCGGTACCGATATTGCTGCCGAACGAATTTTGCTGGTCGGGCTGGGCAAGGAGACCGATTTTTCGCTCCGTTCTTTACGGCAGGTAAGCAGCAGTGTGGTTAAGTTTTTAACCGAAAAGCAGTTGCGTAACTTTGTCCTGACACTGCCGCAACCAGGCTTGAAAAAAACTACTATTGCCGAACAAGTTCAGGTTATTGCCGAAGGTGTGTTGCTGGCCGATTATCGCTATGACCGTTACTTGCCCGCAGCGGGGCCGGGACGGGCGGTGGCACTGACTAATATCGACATTTTGCTTCCAGCTGGGGAGGATTCAGCCGCCGCCGCAACAGCCATCAAGGCTGCTGAAGCTATTTGCAGCGGCGTATGCTTTGCCCGGGATCTGGTAAACGCTCCAGGTAACCTGAAATCGCCCGAATATCTGGCAATGCAGGCCGTCGCAATGGCTGAGCAGGTTGGTATCAATGCCACGTTGCTTGATCGGCGGGAAATGGAGCGACAGGGCTTTGGGGCACTGCTGGGAGTGGCGCAAGGTAGTGTGCAGCCACCATATCTGATTGTGTTGGAATACCGTGGCGGCAAAGTTGACGAGCAACCGATTGCTCTGGTTGGCAAAGGGGTAACGTTTGATGCCGGTGGCATCTCCTTGAAACCGGCAGAAAAAATGGATGAGATGAAGATGGACATGGGTGGTGCTGCTACCGTTCTTGGCACTATGCAGGCGGCGGCACAACTGCAATTGCCAGTGAATCTGGTTGCGGTGGTGCCGGCAGTTGAAAACATGCCATCAGGTTCTGCCATCCGTCCTGGAGATATTCTTACCTCCCTGTCGGGAAAAACTATCGAGGTTATGAATACCGATGCCGAAGGGCGCTTAATCCTTGCCGATGCCTTGACCTATGTCGGTCGTTATCAGCCTCGTGAAGTGATCGATCTGGCTACCTTGACCGGAGCGTGTATTATCGCTCTGGGTAATCAAGCGGCAGCGGTGCTCGGCAACAATGAACCATTAATTCGACAATTGATCAAAGCCGGGGAGCGTAGCGGTGAACGGTTCTGGCAACTGCCCCTCTGGGATGAATATTCAGAACAGATTAAAAGTAATTTTGCCGAAGTTAAAAATACTGGAGGTCGGGCCGCGGGAACTATTACTGCGGCGGCATTTCTGCAGAAATTTGCCAACGATTATAAGTGGGCGCATCTCGATATTGCCGGGGTAGCTTGGGAAGACCAAGGCAGGGCGGGGCAGCCAAAAGGTGGTACCGGTTTCGGGGTGCGGGCATTGATTGAATATCTGCGTGAAGTTAAGTAATTCAGGTTCTTGACATCGACTTAAAACTGTTGCTAGATTGCCACGTTTGCCCATGTAAATAAGTGTCGTAAGATTCCGTTTGAGAGAGATTTGATTGATGCGTTTTGCCGATTCAGTACCGGAAACCGATTTGCCCAAAGGGGTGCGTGATTTTCTCCCCCTGAAAGCAGCCAAGGTTGAATATTTACAGCAACAGTTGCAACAGGTCTATTCTGCCTGGGGCTTTCGTCCGGTAGTAACCCCACAGCTCGAATATTTCGATGTGTTGGAGCGGGGACTCGGCGATGGTTTGCGGGATCGAACCTTCCGTTTTGATGATCGTCAGAGTGGTCGGATGTTGGCGTTGCCGCCCGATATGACTCCTCAAATCGCGCGAATTGTCGCTACGCGAATGAGTGAATTGCCGCTACCGTTGCGGCTTTGCTATAATGGCCGGGTGTTACGTCATGCGGAGCAACAGGCTGGTAAAGATCGCGATATTTTTCAATCTGGGGTTGAACTGATTGGGATTGACAATCCCGAAGCCGATGCCGAAATGATTGCCATGGCAGTAGCGGCACTGCAAGCGGTAGGTGCAGAAGAGTTT
>DAOWKG010000043.1 GCA_030639985.1 Desulfuromonadaceae bacterium | reverse complement strand
GTAACGGTAATCCGTATATTGGTCGTATCATCTGGACTCGACTTGGTATTTAGTCCAGCGACATCGGCAACATCATCCCAACTGCCATCCGGCTCGCCACCAATATTCTGGATAAACGGCACACTGGCCTGAACAAAATCACCACCGGCATAAAAGTCGACCAGATCGGCACGAACGGAGATCCCATTTTCGAGATCATCCAGACGACTCCACAGATAGATATTTCCTTCGGTATAGACCGACACCTCACCATTGAGATTACTGATATCGCCACTGATTTCGATACTTGGGGTGCCGGTATTTTGAATCGTAATCGAAGGATCTGGTGAAGTTGAATTATAAACTGTCACATAAGTCGCCAAACTGGCAATTTCTGCTGCACGCAACTCACGGTAATTCATCCGAATATAACCACCGCCATACTCAGGGATGGTCAGATCGTCGGTACGTAAGTAATAATCGCTATTGTTGTTGATTTCGATCACGGTATCGGTCGGTGCAATCAACTCACCGGTGCCATTACCGGTAAAGGTATTAGCGGTGATAACAATATCGCCCGATGCCGCTTCGATCGCGCCAACATTAATAAAGTCGACAACGGTGCCATTGTCGAGATCGGCACGCAAGGTATTGAGGATATCGATCTGAATGTCAAATTCATCATACTGCGAGGTATCTTCGTAGGAATCGCGAATCTCGGTAATCAGTGCTATCCGCTCATCAATCGCCGCCAGAAGGCTGCTACCACTATCAATGGTGTAATCAATCCCCTCAGTGGTGGCAATCCTTACCCCGTTGGACAAGGTAATAATGGTAAAGGCCGGGTCATTTACCGGATCAAAATCACTAGTTGGCCAGGCACCTGAAGCATCACTGACAATAAGAGCACGGTTATTATGGATCCCCACTGCAACAGTTCCCGCCGCAATCACGTCGGCACTGCCATACTGTTCGCCACCGTTGCCACCCTCAATCGAAAGTGACAGGTCGCCGCCAAACACTTCGCCTAACTCTTCCAGCGCTTCGCGATAAAGATCTTTTCCTGTCCCTTTACCGACCACGTCGATCTCACCCATCTCAGCAACCAGATAAGTGTCGCCGCCACTGCCGACCCAGGCACCATTTTCAATCGTTATGGTGCTATTCTGGGTGAGGACACCATCGGCTTGCGGATCGGTCTTAACCGGAAGAACGGTTCGATTCCACAATTCTGTGCGGGCTGAAACGGTGTAATCGTTAACATCGCCATTGCGATTTTGACCCGCCATCAACGCCATATCACCATCGGCAGTCATAGTAGCACCAGCTTCGATGACAACATCGTTAGCGGCAGTTACCGATGCATCAGAATCGCCCCGTGCATAGCCCGACAAACCGTAGGTCTTAGCATTGGCATGAGCTTCAATTTTGGCATTGGTCAACGAAACCAGTTCCATATCACCAGCGCTGGTTAACGTCGCAGCACCGATCCGTACTTCGTTTATATTAGTATCGTTAGTAATCGTCGATTCCGACTTTGCTAACGAGATTGCTCCGCCCGAATCAAGTTTAACCAGATCTTTAGCGGTAATATCGTTGGTACTGGTCAGACTCAGAGTATTTGCCCCATCGGTAGCAACCAACTGCGCCCCATCAGCAACGCTAATTACCGTCGTATTCTCGATATCGGTGCTACTCGATGCCGCGGCACCACTGGCAATTCCGCCAGCGGCAGCAGAGATATTGTAACCATTTACCCCCTCAACATTTTTGTTGATAATATTATGGGCATCAATATCGATCCCAGCGGATTCTACAATCACACCGGCATTGAACGTAACGTCGACGTTTGCATCAACATCATTTACCGCACTTGCGCCACTGGCACCCAACAGCGCAGCAGAAGTACTATTAGTGGTCGCATCAAATTCAGCTGTGTGTTGAGCCAATGCCCTCATACTGGTGGTGCTAATTTCAGCGTTGGTACCAAATTGGACAGTCGTATTACTGGTATTCGCAGTAATCGATTCAGCCGCAGCTCCGGCAATAACACCACCACTGCCAGCAACTGCGGTGGCAAAGTTATTATCATCACCAGCGGCAACTATAGCCAAAGTATCACCGGTCAAGATAACATCACTGCCAATATTTGCAGCAATAGCAGTATTTGATGTCGCTGTTGCCCGGGCAAGTCCTGCTGCGACTAAACCACCAGAATTACTTGTTGACTCGGCAACTTGGCCGACATCGCTCTGCGCTTGAATCAGGGTAGCACCAGAAATGGTCAAGGTTGAATTATCCGCCACACTACTGGTCACCTGACTGGTATTGGTAGTGGTGCTACTGGTCGCTGTTACTCCAACCAACGCCCCCGCCGACCCGGTAGATCTCGCTTTTGCAGCATAATCGCCACTCAGGTTGCCATGATCAGCCGTTACCGATACCGAGCCAGCAATGATATCGCCACCAATAGTTGCAGAGATGGTTGAATCGAGCACCGTTTCCGTTTTCGACGCACCCACCGCCAATGCCCCAGCATTGACCCCAAAGGCCTTCGCTTCAGCAAAATCATTTTCTTGCGCCAGAATCGTCAACGCCCCATCTATTTCTACAGCGGCACCAGAAACATATGCTGCAACAGTTGGGGCAATTTTAACTTTTGCCCAGTTGACCGAACCTGAACCAATTCCAGCAGAAATACCATAAACACTTGAGGTAGCTTGAGCATCGGAGATCGCTGAGATAGCTAGCGCTGCTACCGAATCAGCCGCTTTACCGATCTCGACATAAGGACCAACGTAAGCCTGAGTTGATCCACCAATAGATGAACTAGCAACGGTTACACCTGCCGCTACCGATCCGACACTTGCAGCAAGGCTGGTGGCATTAATATCGGGAGCCGAATAGGCATCGACACTAAGTTGATCGGCATTAACTATCTGCACCTGTTCCGTCGATGAATTCCCCTCAATATAAGCCACCGCATCGTTATCAACGGTATTATAGACAAATGCACCACCAAGAGCATACCCAAGGGCCCCGGACAAACTCAGAGCCAGTGAATCAATAACACTCGCATCATTGCCAGTCAGGCTGACATCGCCACCAGCAGATAACTGTGAGTCACCAGTCACTGCTGCGGTGATATCGTTTTCGATCACATTATTGGTCACCGAAGCATTGAGTGCCGCACCACCAGCGATACCAACACCAAGAGCCAATGAGGTGATCTCTGCCTGTGAATCGGCTAAAACTGTTATCGCATTCGTGTTTGCGGTGACATCAGAATCGACAATTGATGCCAAGACGATATTTTTAATTTTGTTATCCGCAACCGCAGCACTACCAGCGGCAAGCCCGGCCCCGCCAATGCTTCCAGCAAAGGAGAGAATATTAACTGCCAGATCAATTGAGGTATCGGTAAGAGAATCAGAGAGGCTCTCAGCCACCGAAGTCGGCAGCAGAGTGTTTTCCAGATAGTCCGCAATACTTGCAGGAGCCTTATCTAGAGCAGCAAGAGAAACCAGACCATTGGCGGTAACAGTAGAATCGGTAATCACAGCACTGGTAGTATTACTCACATCATTGAGGGTTACCGAGGCTTGTCCTGCTGCCACTCCAGCACCGGCTAAACCAGCTGCCAGCGTCCGAATAATGGCCGTGGTTGTCGATTCAAGGCTGACATCACCAGCCAAAGCGGTTACCTGAGAATCGGTGATTGCTGTTGTCACCTGATTGCCAATAAAGCTCTTTGAAACCGCCGCCCCGGCAGCGACACTACCTGAAGCAGAAAGACCAATAGAGATTGAGTCGATCGTTGAGGTGTCCTTTGCCGTCAACGCAACGTTACCATTGGTTGTAACAATCGAATCTATGCCAGATTCGTCGACAATTGATGCATCAACGATATTGCTGATATTGTTGATACTCAGCGATAATTGCGCTGCAACCGCCCCTGAAGCAGAAACGCCACCAACAAAACTATAAATTTGAGCATTTGACAGCGCATTGAGGCTGAGATCACCAGCCTCAATCGTTGAACCAGCAATTTGGGCACGGATGGTATTTTCAATTTCATTGTCACCAACTACGCCGGAGATGGAAACCCCTCCTGACCCCGCAACGCTCAAGCCCACCGAGCGAATCATCGAAGAATCGGTTGCCGCAAGAGAGACCATATCGGCAGCATTTACCGTTGCACCACCAGCGATCAATGCCTCGGTAGTATTAGTAATAATATTGCCAAATCCGGTCGCATTTACTGCAACCGTTCCTGAAGCGCCCACACCAGCAGTTAACGCGGTGATACCAGCGCCGGAAATGGCTTCAAGATCAATGGTTCCCGTCGT
>DAOWKG010000183.1 GCA_030639985.1 Desulfuromonadaceae bacterium | reverse complement strand
AATTTTTCTCCATTAAGTGGAGCATCATCGTCCCGCCAAGCAACAATGCAGCACCCAACAGGAGGGTTAAAGATAATAATATTTCGGCACGTAAACCTACTGATTTAGCCACCACCTAATCTCCTCATGCAGATATCATTCAAATTAACTAATTACCACGATTTATCGCAAAATTGAACCGAGTGTTTAGCAATCAGGATAAAAGTGCGGGATAATGATCACATCGGCTTGGATATCGGACCGTCACTCTGATTTCCAACAAGACTTCTCTGCCACCTTGGCAATTTTTGTTGTATAGTTACAATAATTTCAAATTACAATAACCTCGAGGAGCCCACATGCCCAAAATTCCTAATCTTGATCATGACGCCTGTATCGGCTGCGAAACTTGCACCAGAATTTGCCCCAATGTATTTCACATGGTTTCTGAACATAAAGCTGGAATACATAATCCCCAAGGTGATACCGAAGCTAACATTGAAGCTGCAATGGACAGTTGTCCGGTCGCCTGTATTAACTGGGAGGATTGATGCATACAGCAAAGCTTCCCGGCATCTGTCTACTTTTTTTACTATTATTACCGGGCTGCGGATCAACATTATTGCAAGATTTCCAAGCAAATGAATTTAGCGAACAACTCTACATCAACGCTAAACTGAATTTTGCCATAAAGCACCCCCTTGACTGGCAAAGAGTCACAATTCCAGTCTCTTCGCTAGCGTACCAAGCCAATACAGTATTTTGGAAAGTGGCGAATCCGCACCAAAAGAGCAATACGGTTGGAACGATGTTAATCCAGAGCACCGCCAGCAATTGTGCGATTGACTTAGCCGATCTCCTCAGCAATTTTCTGGCAACCCAGCCAGAATTAACTTCTGGGCAAACTAAAATATTCAGCCATCCAGCGGGAGCCGCGTTAAAACTGCTTGGCTCCGATGCCGATCGAGGTCGCCTGACAATTGCACTACAAGGGCAGCAACACGATTTTATAATTTCACTCGACTATCCAAATAATAAATTTGCAGAACTACTTCCGATTTTCCAAGATATTGTGGCAAGTTTTACTGAAATAAACCCGGCAGTTATTCAACCCAATAGTCAGCCAAAATGAAAGTTACCATTAACCCCGAAAAACTAATTCATAAATACTATCGAAAAAATAAACTTGCCGAAACAATTCTGCTTGAGCACAGTCGTATGGTTACCAGCAGAGCTTTAAAAATCAGCAACTTTTTGCAGAGCCAAGGGATAGCTGTCGATCAAAATTTTGTTGCCGAAGCGGCAATGTTACACGATATTGGCATGGTTTTCACCGACACGCCAGAGCTTGGTTGTAATGGCAATGGTTCATATCTGCAGCATGGGATCCGGGGCAAAGAAATTCTCCTCCAGGAGGGATTACCACAACACGCCCGGGTATGCGAACGTCATATCGGCGTAGGACTGACCGCTACTGAAATTCGACAACAAAATCTCCCCCTACCTGGCCATGACATGTTGCCTGAAACTATTGAAGAACAGATCATCAGTTATGCCGATCTGTTTTACTCCAAAAACCGTGATAATCGTAATTTTGAAAAAAGTCCTGACGAAGTTCGTGCTAAACTTAAACAGTATGGTGCCAATAAAGTTGATATTTTTAATCAATGGCTAGCTAAATTTGAACCAGAACTATATTGATACCAAGACGCCTATCTCCTCCTCTTCACCAAACAAGGAGACGCAGGAATGGAAAGCTGGCTCCAACAATTCATCGAACTCCTTCCTGACGGCACTACCTACCTGATGGCATTATTTCTGGTTGCTATTGCCGAATCAATCCCCATGCTAGGGTTACTGATACCCGGCAGCACAGCTGTAGTTTTTGCCGGTTTTCTGGTTTTACATGGCAAGTGTTCACTCACACTGTTAATAATTGCAGCTTCAAGTGGCGCATTAATTGGGGATTTATTCAGCTTTTGGCTGGGATATTATTACGGTTCAAAGGTTATCAGGCTACGCAGTTTTCAAAAACATCATCATTTGGTTAAAAGGGCTGAAAGCTTTTTTGTTGATCACGGCGGTAAAAGTATTTTCTTTGCTCGGTTTATCGGTCCGATTCGCGGCATTACCCCATTCATAGCGGGACTATCAGCTATGGCATGGCGCCCCTTCAGCAGTTATGCCCTGGTTAGTTCTGTGTTGTGGGGGATTTGTTATTCTGGATTGGGATATTTAGGTGGCAGTAGTTGGCAGAACGTCCAAGGCTTATCTGCCAAGTTCGGACTGGTCATCACTATCCTTTTACTAGCTACTATCATCCATTACTGGATTAGAAAAAATTTCAAAAAAAATTAAAATCGATATTGTACCCCAGTAGTTAAGGCATATGATTCCCAATTAACCTGATTTAAACGGCTCTTCCCAACTGTGCCATCGGCCATGAATATTCTGTCGATGCCATTCTCAGTCACCCAATTTTGTATATTACCACTGAACGACCATGACCAATGTTGATTGAATGCATATGAACCGGACACCTTTAAAACGACCCCAGTACCATTAGCCTCATGCTCAAAACTGACTGGGTGCTCAAATTCAGAGCGTAAATTCCAATCGGCTTCAGCAAAATATTCGATCCAATGGTGCTCAACTTCAACCGAAAGTATAACCTTTTCACTAACTTGATACTCTACCATTACCCCTAACCAGGGGCCATACCAATAGGCGGTGTAAGAGCTATCCAGGCCATAAATTTCTCCTAAAGCGTGGGGCATGCTCAAGCTTCCATCTTCATCTGGAGCAAAATAATTTTTTCTAATATCGCTTCTTGAAATAGTCTGTTCGCCGTTAGTCATAGACAGATCCTGCATATTGAACCCATAACCTAGCAATGGCGTTACCGATAATTTCAAATTACTCCACTCAAGCATTGGCCCAACCGCACCAGATACATCGATCGTAAACCCTTTATCGGCATCACTTATCGATCTCGACCACTCATTGGTTCGATTATCGGTGGCATAATCGGAATCCTGAACCTCACCATTGACGATATTGCCACAGGAGACATCTGCAATAACCAGAACCCTTCTTTTTAATATTGGCAGTTCTTCCAGCTTCAACCAACCAACCAGCTGACGTTGAAATATTTCAATATCATCCCAACTCAGTTCCGAAAGCACATTTAGATTTGCACCGTTGCTATCCCCGGCGATACTCCAATCGAGCCGGTCGGAGCGATAACCATACGTCAATTCAATGGCTGCCGATTCAATATCGACCAGATCAAAAGCTGCAACTGGTTGAGGATTAATGGTAGTCAAAACGATAAATACACTTAAAATCAAAACAAAACGCATTAGAAAACCTGCCATAGCGTAAAAAAAAGAAAGGCCGCCCTCTAAATAGGGGGCGGCCTAAAAAATCACATCAAAATGATATCAGTTCAAATATCAGTTAAATATCGCAACGCTTATAAACAGCGTCGAAATCACCCAGGTTATCAAACTGTAGGTAATCGTAAACTTCATCTTTAACTGGTGAAATTTTCTCTTTGTAGATCGCCAAGTATTCTGCCGGAGTAGGCAACTCACCTTTTAGAGCGGTGACAGCGCCAAGCTCTGCACTACCAAGATAGACCTGTGCTCCAGTTCCAATCCGATCATCAAAGTTACGGGTAGAGGTAGAGTACATGTTTACACCATCTGGAACCCGTGCTTGGTTACCCATGCATAAAGAGCAACCTGGAGTTTCGATCCGAGCACCAACCTGGTTGAAAATAGCGAAATAAGATTCGCTCTTCAGCTTCGATTGATCCATCCGGGTTGGAGGGCAAATCCAGATACGGTCATTAGGATTAAACTTGTGACCTTCCCAAATTTTAGCAGCAGCCCGGAAATGACCGATATTGGTCATACAAGAACCGATGAAAATGTCTTTAATCTCAGTACCCTGAATTTCAGACAGAACCTTGACATCATCAGGATCGTTGGGACAAGCAAGAATTGGCTCAGTGATTTCAGCCAGATCAATCTCGATAACTGCTGCGTATTCGGCATTAGCATCAGCTTCGAGCAATTTAGGATCTTTCATCCACTCATTGACGGCATCGATACGATTCTGCAGAGTTTCTGCATCCTCATAACCATCTTCGATCATACTTGCCATCAAGGCAACATTGGAACGCAAGTAGGTGCAGACACTCTCTTCAGAAAGTTTGATACAACCGGCAGCAGCAGAACGCTCAGCAGCGGCATCGGTCAACTCAAAAGCTTGCTCAACTGAGAGATTTGGCAGACCTTCCATCTCCAGAATCTTACCATTGAAGATATTGATCTTGTTCTTTTTAGGAACCGTCATCAAACCCTGCTTAATAGCCCACAGTGGGATAGCATTGACAGCATCACGCAAGGTAATACCTTCATTCAGCTCACCCGTAAAACGTACCAGAACTGATTCAGGCATATCAAGTGGCATAAAGCCAAGAGCACCGGCAAAGGCGATCAGGCCGGAACCAGCTGGGAAACTGATACCAATCGGGAAACGGGTATGAGAATCACCACCAGTACCGACAGTGTCAGGAACCAACAAGCGGTTCAACCAGCTATGGATAACGCCATCACCTGGATTCAAAGGAACACCAGCCCGATCAGAGATGAACTTTGGCAAGGTGTTGTGCATCATAACGTCAGCTGGCTTGGGATAAGCAGCGGTGTGACAGAATGACTGCATAAACATTGGTGACTTAAATTTAAGACAAGCCAACTCTTTGATCTCATCAGCGGTCATTGGGCCAGTAGTATCTTGAGAACCAACCGTGGTCATAATT
>DAOWKG010000210.1 GCA_030639985.1 Desulfuromonadaceae bacterium | reverse complement strand
CTGGCACCATTTGCCATCGAAGTTATTGCCTATGTCTATCAGGATTCTGATGGTGACGGGGTGATTGATCCTGAGGATGCTTTCCCGAATGATAGTAGTGAATGGGAAGATAGTGATGGTGATCTGATCGGCAATAATAGTGATCCGGATGATGATAATGATGGTATTGCTGATGTCAGAGATGGGGCTCCCATTGATGCAAACAAGTCAGGTTGGATCATCTCGGCAAATGCCAGCAGCGGTGGTTATCTTACCCCTGAGGGTGATTCTTCCGTCCTTTATGGTGGGTCTCAGAGCTATAGATTGACACCTATGGCGGGGTATTACATCAACGATTTGTTGGTAGATAGCGTTTCCGTCGGTCTGGTAGCTAATTATGAATTCGAAAATGTCGAAACTCATCACACTATTACCGCAGTCTTCTCCCCGATTCCGAGCGGTCTCAGTTGCGATCCTGCTTCCTCTGGTCTTATCGGGATTGAGCGTGTCGATGGTGGTGATGACAGTACCAATCTGGTTGACAGCAATCCGAAGCAAGATCTTGACTACCAGTTCAGGGTTGTTTTGCGCGATTCTGCCGTTGTAGATCAGCGCCGTACTTTCTTGATTGTGGATGGTTATAAATATGAAATGCAAATTGCTAGCGGTCTCCTTGCTAGCGGTGCCGATTATGTTTATACCACTCGCCTGGGGCCTTCCTTCTCACATCAATTCTATTTCAGTGTAGAAGATTTGTCTGGCAGTCAGTTGTGGCGCTATCCACAGAACGAAGACTTGCCGGGTCCGGTAGTAAATTTACTCAATGGGAAGAATATTGTCGGGGTTGCCGCCGATATTAATGCTTATGCCTTGGACGCTGTTGAGGCATTTAACGATAAACTGGTGTATCGCTGGGAACCTGAAGTCGGGCCCAAGGGGAAATTTGAGCTGGTAGGTTTCGGTGCTCCGGTGGCATCAGGTGAAGGTTATGTGTTAAAGCGTGCTACTGATATGACCCTGCCAGATCTTAGCGTATATGGAGAAATTGCTAATCTTGTCTATGAGTTTCAGGTGAAGTCGGGCTGGAATTTGATCAGTAATCCTTATGGCGGAAACATCGCTCTGGCAGACATAGAGGTTCGCTTGGGAGATGGCGTCTCTGTCCCCTGGTTGATGGCCGTTGAAAGCAATCAGGTTGTTGATGTGATTTATTCTTATCTCGGGAAGGACTGGGGCGATCGTAACGAATTTGCCAGTGCTGCAGGGCTTAGCCCGGCGATGCTGGTTCCATGGATCGGTTACTGGATTTACATCAATCCGACCGAACAGCCAATCACGCTTCTGATTCAAAAGCCTTTATCGGTAATGGGAGAATAGTCATGAAAAGATCCCTTGCAATAAATATATCTCTTTTCGCTATGCTGTCCCTGCTCCTGTTATCTGCTTGTGGCGGTGGTGGCGGCGGAGACGGAGACACCAGTAGTGGCAGTGGTGATAGCGTTGCAACCGTTACTACTTTAAGTGGCATAATTGCCGATGGTTATTTGCAAAATGCCCGGGTATTTCTTGATCGGAATAGAGATCGAATTTATAACAACGGGGAACCAACAGCGCAATCCACAGCTGGCGGTGTCTACGCTTTAACAGTGAATCCTGGTGAGGGTGAACTTTACCCGATTGTGGTTCAGGTTGTTGCTAATCAAACGATAGATGAAGATGATGGCATGACGGTTGCTAACGATTATTTTCTCGAGTCATTGCCTGGACATTGGGAATTTATTTCACCATTAACTACTATGGTGGCGTTGGAACGGGCTAAAAACCCTTCTCTTTCTGAGCAACAGATTGAAATAGAGGTTCGGGCAAAGTTGGGTGTGCCCGATGCCATCTCATTTTATGCCGACTATATTGCCGCTGCCGGTGGCGCTGATGGCCTGGTGGTAGAAGGTCAGCGTGCTCACCGCATTGCCCAGGTCGTTGCCGGTATTATGGGAAATGTCCAGCACGTAATTGCGGCCATACCCGGAGCGCCTGAACCATCGGTGGTGGCATTTATGGTTTCCGATCAGGTATTAGCGCAGGCGGGATTGATAAGAGGTGCTTTAGACGATGGCGTTGATGTTGCTGCTCTGATAGCAACAATTGTCAACGACATTGATATTAGTAGTTTGGATGCTGCTTTGTTGACTCGCTATCTGCAACGGATCGCAGAAGATTCCGAAGTGTGGGATATGCAACCGCCACAGCTACAAAGTCAATCTCCGGCTGCAGGTGATACCGCTTCTGTCGATGCCGTTATTACGGTAACTTTTGATGAATCACTTGATGAGGGATTGGTTCGCGATGATCTCATCGAGGTGCTGGGGCCGAACGGGTTGATAGCTGGAATTGTTAATTATGACGCCGAAAACTTCCGTTTGACCTTTACTCCAAGTCAATTATTGCTCCCTTTTAGCAGTTATCAGGTGGTGGTGAGGGAAGCTCTGACCGACGTTTTAGGGAACCCTTTAAGTGCCGATGTTGAGTGGACGTTTACGACTATTTTTGATCAGTTGCCACCGCCATTGCCAGTTTTTTAATGTAATTTCTGTCGTTGTGCCCGCCAGTCTGGTTCAGTAGAAAGTTTTGTCTGCTGCTCCTGAATCGGGCTGGTGGCTATACGTTGGGACGATCTTTTAATTCCCTTCACTCCTGCCGATTGATTGACTTGAAGTTTGTTGACCGCTGAGCTCTGGCGGTGATAATGTCTTAAAATCTAGCCATTGATTATTTAATGTTGTCGTCTCGTTTGTCCTTCTCTGCGGAAAATACCACCTATGGAACACTCTAATTTTGTACATTTGCATCTGCATAGTCAATATAGCTTGCTGGATGGGGCGATAAAGCTTGATGAATTAGTTACCCGGGCTAAAGAATTTAAAATGCCGGCTATTGCAGTGACCGATCATGGCAATATGTTTGGTGCGGTTGAGTTTTATAGTAAGGCGATGAGTGCCGGAATTAAACCGATTATCGGTTGCGAGGTTTATGTTGCTCCCGGGTCACGTTTCACCAAGGGGAACGCCCGTGGTTCCTCAGAGGCATCCTACCATTTGGTTTTGTTATGTATGAACCAGATTGGCTATAGAAATATTTGCCATCTGGTTTCTGCCGCATATCGAGAGGGATTCTACTACAAACCACGCATCGACTGGGATCTTTTGGCTAAACATAATGAAGGATTGATTGCCCTTTCTGCCTGTCTGGGGGGGGAACTGCCAACCCTGATCAATCTTAAACAGCCGGAAGAGGCATTGATGCGTGCAGGGCAGATGGCGCAGATTTTTGATGACCAGCGTTTTTATCTCGAGTTGCAGGAAAACTACTTGCCGGAACAGGCGAAGGCAAATGCCGGTTTGATTGCAATTGCTGATGAGTTAGATCTGCCCCTGGTTGCTACTAACGATTGCCACTATTTGTCCCGTGAAGATTCGTTTGCCCACGAAATATTGCTTTGCATCCAGACCGGCAAGAATATGGATGATCCCAAACGGATGCGGTTTCCTAATGATGAGTTTTATGTCAAGTCATCACAGGAGATGGTCAAGTTGTTTCCCCAACAACCTGAGGCGATTGCTAATACCATCAAAATTGCTGAACGTTGTAATCTTACCCTCGATTTTGATACCTATCATTTTCCTCAATACGAAAAACCCGCCGAAAAGACCCTTGACGAGGTTCTCGAAGAGCAGAGCCGCGCTGGATTGGAAAAACGATTTGAAGAAATTCGTCGGACCAGAGAACTAAGTGATGAAGATCTAAAGGTTTATTATGCACGTCTCGATGAAGAACTGACTTGTATTAAACAGATGGGCTTCCCGGGGTATTTTTTGATTGTTGCCGATTTCATCAACTGGGGTAAGAACAATGATATCCCGGTTGGCCCGGGGCGTGGATCTGCCGCTGGGAGCTTGGTCGCCTACGCAATCAGGATAACCGATATCGATCCAATTCCATACGATCTTTTGTTTGAGCGGTTTTTGAATCCGGAACGGATTTCGATGCCAGATATCGACGTTGATTTTTGTATTTACGGCCGTGAACGGGTGATCGAGTATGTCCGAGATAAGTATGGGGCGGAGAATGTCGCACAAATTATCACCTTTGGGACTATGCTTGCCAAGGGGGCATTGCGCGATGTTGGCCGGGCACTGAATATCCCTTATGGTGAGGTAGATAGAATTGCCAAGTTGATTCCAAATGTCCTCGGCATTAACCTGACCCAGGCGATTGAGCAGGAACCGCAGCTCAAGACGTTGATTGCAAAAGATCCCAAAATAAAAGAACTGGTAGATATCTCCCTCTCGCTTGAGGGCCTGACCCGCCATGCCTCGACTCATGCTGCCGGAGTAGTGGTTACCCCAAGGCCGTTGCCGGAATATCTCCCCTTATATATCGATCCCAAAGCGGGGGGGCAAGTTACCCAATATCCAATGAGTTATGTCGAGAAAATCGGGCTGGTTAAATTTGATTTTCTTGGCTTGAAAACTCTAACGGTAATCGAAAATGCGTTGCGTTTGATCCGTGCTAGTAAGGATGCCGATTTTGATCTGCAGTTAATCCCCAATGATGACAGTAAAACATTTGCCCTCCTTTCCCGAGGGGAGTCAACCGGGGTGTTCCAGCTTGAATCAAGTGGAATGAAAGAATATCTGGTCAAATTGAAACCGAGTTGTTTTGAAGATTTGATAGCGATGGTCGCCCTTTACCGCCCCGGGCCATTGGGGTCGGGGATGGTTGATTCATTTATTAAGCGTAAGCATGGCACCGAGAGTTTCAAGTACGATTTTCCACAATTAGAGCCAATCCTTAAGGATACCTACGGAGTTATTGTTTATCAGGAGCAGGTAATGCTCATCGCCCAGGTGTTGGCAAATTACAGCCTTGGTGGTGCCGACCTGTTGCGTCGGGCAATGGGAAAAAAGAAGGCCGAAGAGATGGCCAAGCAGAAAAAAATCTTCCTTGCCGGTGCCGCTGAGAACAAACTTAATTTAAAAAAAGCCGAAGCCGTTTTTGATCTGATGGAAAAATTTGCTGCATATGGTTTTAATAAATCCCACTCCGCAGCATATGCTTTGATCTCATATCAGACCGCTTACCTTAAAGCACACTATCCGGTTGAGTTTATGGCGGCACTCTTGACCGAGGATATGGAAAATACCGATAAGGTCATTAAGGATATTGGCGAAGTTCGGGCTATGGGGGTTGAGGTTCTCCCTCCTGACATAAATGCTTCCGAGCGCACATTTACTGTGGCCGAAGATATTATGCGTTTCGGACTTGGTGCGGTGAAAGGGGTTGGTTCGGCGGCGCTCGATTCTATTCAATTAGTGCGTAAAGATAAACCGTTCAGCTCATTGCAAAATTTTTGTGAAAGGGTCGACCTGCGTAAGGTTAATAAGAAAGTTATCGAAGCACTGATAAAGTGTGGAGCGTTTGATTCTCTGGGGGGCAATCGGGCACAATTTTTTGCCGCCTTTGAAGATGCCATGGAGATTGGTCAGCGACTACAAAAAGAACAAGATTCGGGGCAGGATTCTCTATTCGGCAGTAAAGAGATTTCATCAGCTGGTGGTAATGGCTATGGCACCCTTCCAGAAGTTGATGAGTGGGATGAAAAAACGTTGTTGAGTTACGAAAAGGAGACTCTCGGCTTCTATGTTACCGGACATCCGTTGGCGCGTTACAGTGATTCTTTGAAGCGGTTTGCCACTTGTGATGCGACGGCATTGATGGAGCGTAACGATAAAGAGCAGGTGAAGGTGGGTGGCATCATCTCTGGGATTAAGGAGCTTATTACCAAGAAGGGAGATCGGATGGCGTTTGTTACGCTGGAAGATCTTAGTGGCTCAGTTGAGGTTATTATTTTCCCTGAAGTTTATGCCGCGGCAATGAACCTTTTAAAGGGTGAAGAGCCTTTGTTGGTTAGTGGTGAACTTGATGTCAGTGAAGAGGCGTGTAAGGTTATGGCATCGGAAGTTGTTTTGTTGCGTGATGTCAAGGAGACGATGGCAAGGCTGGTACATGTCCGTTTGACTACCCCTGGACTTGATGAGATGCAGATGCGGCAACTTAAAGGACTGGTGCAGCGCTATCGGGGTAATTGTGAGGTGCAGTTGCATATAACAATTCCAAATAGAAGTGAAACGACCATCTTATTGCCCGATCAATTGAAAATGGCCGCTACTGATGAAGCTATGGCCGCTGCTGAAGACATGTTTGGTTATAGTGTAATGACTTATGAATAGAGTTAGTAACGACAAATTTGTTTGGTGAGCCCTTGACCTTTGGTAGGTTGAAGCTTTAATGTGCCTTTTTAGTAAAACTTAAATTGGATACCTTGCTGATCCTGTTTTGAATGGGTCTGTAATACGGAGATATTTGATGAATCAATATTTAGATTTTGAACAACCGATCGCTGATTTGGAAACGAAAATTGGTGAATTGCGGAACTATTCTACCGAAAGTGTCGATTTTTCCAGCGAGATTCAAAAATTGGAAAAAAAGGCCGATAAACTGAAAAATGAGGTCTATTCTAATCTGAGCCGCTGGCAGCGAACCCAGTTGGCGCGGCATGCTAATCGTCCTTATAGCCTCGACTACATTGAGCGAATTTTCACCGATTGGTCTGAAGTGCACGGCGACCGTAATTTTCGTGATGATCCCGCTCTGGTTTGTGGTTTCGCTAGAATTGATGGTAAGCCATGTTGTGTAATCGGCCATCAAAAGGGGCGCAATACTAAAGAAAAAGTCTATCGTAACTTCGGGATGCCAAATCCCGAAGGTTATCGAAAGGCATTGCGGGTTATGGAGCTGGCAAATCAATTTGGCCTGCCAATCTTTACTTTTGTTGATACCCCCGGTGCTTTTCCCGGTATCGGTGCTGAGGAGCGTGGTCAAGCTGAAGCAATTGCTCGTAACCTGCGTGAAATGGCGATGTTGCGAGTTCCGGTAATTGTTACGATCACTGGAGAAGGGGGGTCTGGCGGTGCTTTGGCGATTGCAGTAGGAAATCGGGTGCTGATGATGCAGTACTCTGTTTATGCCGTTATTTCGCCTGAAGGATGTGCGGCAATTCTCTGGAATGATGGTGCTAAGGGGCCACAGGCGGCTGAAGCACTAAAATTAACAGCAGCCGATGTCGATAGCTTGGGGACTGTCATTGATGAGGTTGTTCCTGAGCCGCTTGGTGGAGTGCATCAGGATCATGACTTGGCGGCGACAACTCTCAAGGAATATTTATTGAAGCATCTTGCCGAACTGGAAGAGTATTCACCTGATGGTTTGATTGAACAGCGTTATCAGCGTTTTCGTAAAATGGCTGAATTTGAAGAGCCGCAGATTTCGTGATTATTTGGTTACGAAGATTTAACTGGCTGATCGTGGTGTCACTGGTTGTGGTCCTTGTCGGTTGTGGTGGCCATACTTCCCGAGTAATTGATACGCCGGAAACCCGTGAATTGAAAGGGTGGCAAAAGCCGTACGAGGTTGATGGCAGACGTTATCAACCGCTACGTGACCATTATGGCTTTCAGCAGCGTGGTATTGCCAGTTGGTATGGAAAAAAATTTCATGGTCGTAAAACCAGTAATGGTGAGATATACGACATGTATGGGAAAAGTGCCGCCCATAAAACTTTACCGATGGGCGTTCATGTCCGGGTAACCAATTTAGAAAATAAACGTCAAATAGAAGTGCGGATCAATGATCGCGGCCCATTTGTTGCTGGCCGTATCATTGATCTTTCTTTTGGAGCCGCCAAGCAATTAGGCATAGTCGATTCGGGGACGGCTAAAGTTCACCTTCAGGCGCTAGGGTATCGTCAAGCGGGCAAGGGTGGACAGCCAGACAACGCGCCGGTAAATTATGACTCCGGCAGTTTTGCAGTACAAATTGGCGCTTTTTCGGTAGCAACAAATGCCTATCGCTTGGCTACTGAAATGCGTGGTAGTTATGGTAAGGCAGAAGTTTCAATTGCAACGACAAATGGACAGCAGGTTTACCGGGTGAGGGTTGGTGATTTCGATTCTTTAGCGTTGGCTGAAAAGGCAGTTTTGCAATTCGCTTCAGGTGGTTATCCCGGCAGCTATGTTGTTGCATTTGATTGATTGTGAAAAAAAATAATTCATTGGCTTGCTTTTGAGTTCTGGTCATGTTAGCGTGCGTCGAATGTTAGATCCAGTTTGTGTAGATTGCTTAAATCAGATAAGAACCACACGGGCCAATAGGACTGAGTGGTTTTTTATATTGCAGGCAATGACCTGCATCACGTAACCCCCCCCGTAGGGGACCAAGTAAGGAGAAAGTAAAATGGCAGAAGGTACAGTTAAATGGTTCAACGATTCTAAAGGTTTTGGTTTTATCGAGCAAGATAACGGACCAGATGTTTTTGTTCACTTTTCAGCGATTACAGGTGACGGATTCAAATCCCTGTCTGAAGGTGCACGTGTAAGCTTTGATGTTGTTGACGGTCAAAAAGGACCTCAAGCAAGCAACGTTGTCCGGCTCTAAAATATAATATTATTTTAAAGCAAAAGGCTCTGTGGTTTTCCACAGAGCCTTTTTTTGTTTCAGAAAGATATTTAATGGGGCTATAATGGTTTGTTGATAGTATCTTTATGGGCCTTGATTGTTGTGAAAGGATAGGATTATGCCATTCGTAGAAGTTAATATAACTGTGGGGGCAACAAAATCACAAAAAGCACTTCTGGTTGAAGGGATTACCGACCTATTGGTTAATGTCTTAAATAAAAACCCCTCATCAACACAGGTTGTTATCAAGGAAGTAGGAACTGAAAACTGGGGTATTTCGGGTAGATCGGTCAAAAAATTACGTGAAGAGGGTAAGACGGCAAATATTTCTAAAACCTGATTTTTTCTTCAAATTTGTTACACAAAAAGGAGCCACTTTGTTGGCTCCTTTTTGTGTTTTTGCAGGCTTAGACGGTAACCATAATGAATGTACTTAAAAGTTACGATGATGTCAGAACAAGTTAATCGGATAGATTCTGCTAACTTTGAATCCAGAAAAGGTATTGCTCTGGGTTTAACGGCCTATCTGGTCTGGGGGTCGTTTCCGGCATTTTTTAAATTATTACCCCACGCAGAACCATTGGAAATAGTTTGCCATAGAATTGTTTGGTCGGCAGTGTTTTTGTTACTACTGGTATTTTTCCAGCGCCGAACTGGTAAGCTTATACGCACGCTTGTTGACGGTAAAATCCTAATGACATTGTGTTGTTCAACATTGTTGATTGCGTGTAATTGGTTCGTATTTATGTTTGCGGTTCAGGGTGACCAGGTTTTACAATCGAGCTTGGGGTATTTTATTACTCCTCTCTTGAGTGTAGCGTTTGGGTTCATTTTTTTAGGTGAACGGTTAAGTCGCTGGCAGCAACTAAGCTGTTTATTTGCTGCCAGCGGCGTTTTGTATCTAATTCTCGGTTACGGTCAAGTCCCATGGATTGCTTTCCTTCTTGCGACTTCTTTTGGTCTGTATGGTTTGTTACGTAAGGTAGCTAAGGTGGATGCTTTGATCGGGCTTACGGTTGAGACTTTATTGCTGGCACCATTTGCTACCGGTTATCTCGTTTATTTGTCAAAAGTGGGCCAGCCCGCTTTTTTGAGCGGCTCGACAAGCTATAATTTGTTATTGCCCCTCGCTGGTGTTGTTACCGCTATTCCATTATTATTTTTTATTGCCGCAGCGCAACGATTGCGATTGGCTACAATTGGCTTTATGCAGTATCTCACTCCCAGCCTCCATTTTGTATTGGCTGTCGTCGCTTTCTCTGAACCATTTTCGCGTGATCAGCTTATAAGCTTTTTATTGATATGGATTGGTCTGGCTATCTATTCCGCCGATATCTTGCGCGAACATAAACAAAAATATGTCAGATAGTGAGAAAGGTACTTTATGCTGTTGTCTATGGTATAATGTCGAGTGATATTTGTAGAAAAGTCTTTACATTTGAAGATCCATATATATAATAAGTGATATGTTTGTAACGTCACACTGACTTGGTAAAATTGAAAATAAGGGGTAAGTATTATGGCAAATTATGATTACGACATTTTGACCATCGGGGTTGGGCCAGCAGGAATGGTTGTTTCTGCTATGGGCGCTGCAATGGGTTTGAAAGTCTGCGCTATTGAGAAAAATAAACTTGGCGGCGAGTGTATGAATGTCGGCTGTATCCCGAGTAAAGCCTTATTGCGGATGGCTAAAACACGACATGCAGTAACCAAGTTTGCCGATTTTGATATGGAGGAAATGGCGCCACCAGCAGTTAATAGCCCTTTCCCCAATATTCAGGAAAAACTTACCTTTATAAATGAAAAAAAGTATGCGGCTAAGTTTGAAAAAGTCGATAAAGTGATTCGTCAGGGTGCAGCGAGTTTTGTCGATTCACATACGGTTGCGGTTGGTGATCGTAAAATTACCGCTAAGAGAATTTTTATCTGTACCGGAACCAGGCCGTCGAAGCCGCCAATTCCAGGGTTAGATAGTATTGATAATGTTTTGACCAACGAAAACTTGTTTAATTTAGAATCGATTCCTGAGAGCATGTTGATTATCGGTGGTGGAGCGATTGGTTCTGAGATGGCACAGGCTTTTTCTCGATTGGGTTGCAAAACTACAATTGTACAGATGGATCCACACCTGTTGCCTTTTGCTGATAGCTTTGCCGGTGAAGAATTGGAAGCGGCGTTTAAAAAAGAGGGCATCGAAGTTTATAATAGTCGCTCCATTAGTAGTGTTGAATCTAAAGCTGGTCGTGTGGTTTTGAAAACCAAAGAGGGAGAAACCTTAGAGGCTGAGCGATTGTTGCTGGCAGCTGGGCGTATACCTACTCTGGACGGGCTAGAATTAGAAAAGGCCGGGGTTAATTACACTCCAAAAGGGATTCCGGTAAACGGTAATCTGGAAACCAATGTCAGTCATATCTATGCTGTTGGTGATTGTAACAGTAATCACTTGTTTTCTCATGCCGCTATGCACCAAGGGATGATTGCACTGATGAATATCATGCGTCCTTGGCCGTTTAAAAAGGATTTCCGCAAGTATGTGGTGCCGTGGACGGTATTTACCGATCCGCAGGTTTCTTCGGTCGGCATGCAAGAGTCGGAGTTGATCAAAGCGGGTATCAAGTACGATGTCATCGAATCAAAGCATGCCGATTATGGTGCCTCAATTGCTGAGCAGGTGACGACCGGTTCAGTCCGGGTTTATGCCAGTAAACTGGGTAAAATTTATGGTGCATCGATAATCGGTGAAGGTTCTGCCGAAATGATCAACGAATGGGGTTTGGCGATCCAAAAAAATATTCGTCTGGCAGACATTATGTTGTTGCAACATTCTTTCCCGAGTATGT
Organism: Desulfuromonadaceae bacterium; assembly: GCA_030639985.1. Lineage (GTDB taxonomy): Bacteria > Desulfobacterota > Desulfuromonadia > Desulfuromonadales > Geopsychrobacteraceae > Desulfuromusa. The sequence goes on along the minus strand of DAOWKG010000210.1, from coordinate 838 downwards.
CGTTTATGAATAAGTCCATCGGTGAAAGCTGGATGATGAATATGTTGAAAGTTGCATGGATGAAGAAGATGATGGGATTTATGATGCGCTAGGATTTCGATCCAGTTTTTGGGTTTTTCTAAAAGGGGGCTGATGTGTTTCAGCCCCTTTTTAGATTACTTATGCTGTCGCACCGGATATTACAAAATCAGTCAGTGCTACCGGTTGTCTCGTTTAGCATACTTATTTCGTTGTACTTAATATTTTTGACAGTTCTACCAGCCGTATAAATTCAGCCCGGTTGCCATCTGCATCTGCCCCCTTTGCATTTTTGGCGGTAGCTATAATCCAATCCCAATTTACATTGCCTTTATGGGCCGAATCCCGCAACAGCATTCCCCATGCTGCTACTGCACTGGCAAAGCGCTGATCTATTGTTGCTTTGGTAAAAGTTGTCGGAGTTGCCGGTACCGTAAATGAAAGGAGGTTGCTGGTCTCGTCAGCTGGTTTTTTGTAGCGATATTTGACTAGTGCCAGTTCGCCGCTCTCCTCACCTTCTTTTGAAATTTGCAGTTGCTGATATTTAAGTTTGCTGTCAGATATGGTGGTCAGGTCTTGGGGGATGATTTCATACAGTGCTGTTACCGTATGCCCGGCACCCATATCGCCCGCATCTTTTTTATCGTTGGCAAAATCTTCTGCTGCCAATAACCGATTTTCGTAACCGATCAGTCGGTAAGATTTTATGTATAGTGGATTAAATTCAACCTGTAGTTTGACATCCTTGGCGACTGTCAACAGGGTGCCGCCAACTTCGTTGACCAGAACTTTTTTAGCTTCGAGCAGGTTGTCGATATAG
>DAOWKG010000182.1 GCA_030639985.1 Desulfuromonadaceae bacterium | reverse complement strand
GTCGATAATTTTTGAAAAGTATTAAGTGCATTTTCAGTATTGGTTTGATCCCGACCGGGGGCAAGTATTTGCTGGTAGTAGCTAAGTCCCATTCGATAGTAAATTGTCGAGGCACGAAAATCGTTGGGGTGTTGATCTAGAAATGCGCTAAAAGTGCTAGCGGCCTCATCGTAGCGTTTTGACACGTAGTAGGCTTCGGCAATTTTTAATTCAGCTAACATGCTCAGTTCGGGAGAATAAAAAGTGTCACGAACTTTTTCCCACGAAGCGATAGCATCATTATAGAGGTCGGCTTCAAATTGCTTCTCCCCCTTTTGGAAGTAGATTTCAGCTGTATCTTTCGGCTTTGCTTTAGTTCCGCCACAGGCAGCTAGAAAAAGACAAATTATGGCTAGTAGTAGGTATTGGTAGGTATGTTTCTTCAAAGTATGATTCCTTTAAGGCGATATGTATATAGTGAGGCTAGGAAGCTACGGAATATATCTGAATTTGTCAATATCCTTGCTTTAATTGGATGGAAAAAGGGGGGTTGCCATAGTGTTGCTAATTGACAGTTATTGCGGTCTGGTTGATAATAATCGAAATATAAACGTTTTAAGCTATTTGGATATGTGAATGCATTTGGTGTATATAGGTTTATTTGGCGGGCTCGGTTGTGTTATGCGCTATTTGGCCTCCAGTTGGACATATCAGTTGCTGGGGCGTAATTTCCCCTATGGTACCCTGCTAGTAAATATGGTTGGTTCATTTTTGCTGGGTTTGCTGCTGACATTTGGTATTCGTGGCACCTATTTTAGCCCCGAAATACGCCTGGGTGTGGCGGTTGGTTTCATGGGCGGATTTACCACTTTTTCTACTTTTTCTTATGAAACTTTACGGTTGTTGGAAGATGGTAACTTCTGGCAGGCGGGTATAAATATTTGTCTTAATGTTATCCTCTGTTTGGCGTTTGCCCTTCTCGGGGCAGTGGTGGCGCGTCAAATAGCATGATTTGACCATGGGATAACCCCTCGGTTGTTTATTTATGTGAAAATGTCGGGAATTTAGATTATATGTTGAAAAGATTACTACAAGTTTTTGCTGCACCATCAGGTCGGGAAGAGACTAGTTCTAAAGATCGCATCCCGTTGGCGGCAGCAGTGTTGTTGCTGGAGGTTGCCCATACCGATGGGGATTTTCATCAGGCCGAAAAAGATTTACTCGAAACGATTCTGTGTGACCATTTTAAGGTCGCACCAGACTATCTGGTTGAGTTGTTGGAGCTGGCAGCAAACACCCGTAAGAACAGTTTGGATCTGCACCAGTTCACCCGGGAAATAAATACTGCATTTACGCAACCCGAAAAAGAACAGATTATTGAAGTTGTCTGGCAGCTGGTTTATGCCGATGGTTGCCTCGACCATTATGAAGAGGCGCTGATGCGGCAATTAGGATCATTGATTGGTTTGTCACATCGACAATTGATAACCGCAAAAATGAAGATGGCTAACTCTTGAAACGGCCATTGACAAGGGTGGTAGTGTGGGGGCAGGAACTTCTGGCAGAAGTTGTACAGGCGGGTGATTTAGTCGTTGATTTAACCGTAGGTACTGGACAGGATACCTTGTTTTTGTATCAATTAGTCGGCGCTGGTGGGCAGGTGATAGGATTTGATATCCAGCAGCCGGCATTGTTGGCTACCAGTGATCGAGTGACCGCAGCTGGAGCTAGCGTCCGGTTGCAGCCGTCAGGGAGCAATCAGCTGCAACGGCAACCTGGAATTGATCTGGTGCTGCAAAGTCATGCTGAAATCAGCCATATTCTCCCTGCTGCACCACAGGCTATTATCGCCAATTTGGGTTATTTGCCCGGTGGTGATCATGAACTTGTCACCCAGCCCGAATCAACCTTGCGGGCATTGGCACAAGCGACTGCATTGTTGGCAGTAGGTGGGCGATTAACGGTGGTGGTGTATCCCGGGCATCCCGGTGGAGCAGAAGAGGGCCGGGTGGTTACCGAATTTTTTACGCAACTTGAAGACGAAAATTTTCATGTTATTCAGTTGCAGGTTAGCAATCGTCCACAAGCGCCATTCTTGTTTGTGGCGGAAAAGTACAACCAGGAGGGCTAAGTTTTGAAAATAAGATCCATTTTGATATCCCTTGTTTTTTATATTTTGCTGGCAGGGGTAACGTTTGCGGCAAATACCGAACCGGAAACGTTGCTGGTTGCGGCTGAGCAATCTGATGACCTATTTGACGATTTTGATGCTGACTTTGGTGACGTCACTACCACAGGTGCTTCGGAACGGCTGATTAACGATCCATTTCAAACCTTTAATCGGTCTGTTTTCTGGTTTAACGATAAACTCTATTTTTACGTTTTCAAGCCGGTGGCAAAAGGATACCGGTTTGCCATCCCTAAGCCGGCGCGAGTTTCGGTTCGTAACTTTTTTTACAATGTTGCAACTCCTATTAGAGCCGGGAATGCACTGCTGCAATTTAAGTTCCGTGATTTCGGCACCGAGGGCTACCGGTTTGTTATTAACTCCACGTTTGGTGTTCTTGGGCTGTTCGATCCTGCCGATTCGGTAGCTGGAGTTAAGAGAATTTCGGAAGACTTTGGTCAGACGCTTGGGCACTATCAGGTTGGTCACGGATTTTATCTTGTCCTGCCGATTGTCGGGCCATCAAGTTTGCGGGATGGCAGTGGCGTGTTTGTCGATTCTTTTGCCGACCCGTTGCGATATACAAAAATAAATTCGTTTGAACATATAGCGGTGAAGTTTCTTGATGCTGAAACCCGCCTGTCGCTCGATCGAGATACCTACGAGGGTATCATTCACGATGCTATTGATCCCTATTTGTTTATTCGTGCGGCTTACGCTCAACGGCGGTTGGCTCAAGTAGGTGATGACACATTTAATGTCAATATATTTGAGGGGCCGTTATTCGATAGTGAGTTTTTTAATCCTTTTGACTGGTTTGGTTTTTGATTATGAGAAAAATATTTTTAAGTAGTTTGTTGGTTCTGGTTTGTGCTGTCTCTGGTTTTGCATTGCCGCAAACCCAGCCCCAAGCTCAGGTTAAAGAGATGGTAGACTCCATTCTGGGAGTTTTGCAGCAATCGGACTTGAGTGCCGAAGAAAAAAAGGAACAGGTCAGCGGTCGAGTACAAGAGTACCTGAATATCGAATCGATGGCTCGTCGAACCCTTGGTGCCAATTGGCAGGAGGCGACAGTAGCGCAGCAACAGCAATTTTCGGGACTATTTGTTCAGATTCTTGAAGGCACTTACCTGAACCGGGTAGGTGACTATTCCAGCGGCACCGTTGAGTATTTAAAGCAGCGGGTTAAGGAATTAGAAAAACTATTAAAATAATAATATTATGAAAGAACTAATTTTACTACAAGTAAGCCTCTTAATATTTGCAGGCTATGTTAAT
>DAOWKG010000019.1 GCA_030639985.1 Desulfuromonadaceae bacterium | reverse complement strand
TGGAGAATAAATACGTCAACGATCGACCGCTGCCAGTAAAGGTCAAGAATGCTGCCAAGCAACAACTTGAGCGATTGTTTGGAACTGGATATCTGGGTCGGAAATTAGCATTGCTGGCACTGCTTGGTCTGGTGGTATTTTTCAACCTGACAACTGGAGAGTACCGCTTAAGTGCAGATACTTCCCTTGAAGGGGCAATTCGACGTGCTATCGTTGTCCCCTTTGGGGGCTATATTGACCAGGCCACAGCGCGAGCGGGTGATTTGGTTGAAAAGGGGCAGTTACTGTGCTCCCTTGATGATCGTGATCTACAGTTGGAAAAACTGGCGATGGTGAGTCAATATCGGCAGATGTCACGGCAATATCAAGAGTCGGTGGCTAAACATGAGCGTGCTAAAGCGGGAATTATTAAAGCCCAAATGGCTCAGTCTCAGGCCGAGCTCGACCTGCTTGATAGTAAACTGGAGCGTACCAGGCTTACATCACCATTTAAAGGTTTACTGGTACGTGGCGATCTCAGCCAGCGTTTGGGTGGTGCGGTGGAGCAGGGGGAGGTGCTGTTCGAGGTGACCCCTCTTGATGCCTACCGGGTTATCTTAAAAGTGGACGAACGGCGAGTCGCTGATGTCCAGCCTGGGCAACATGGTACGTTGGTATTATCGTCGCTGCCGCAAAATTCCTATCCGTTTACCGTTGATCTGATTACTCCGATCACCAATGCTGCAGAGGGGCGCAACTATTTTCGAGTTGAAGCGCACCTGACCAATATTGATGATAGCCTCCGCCCGGGGATGGAGGGGGTTGGTAAAATTTCCATTGATCAACGCAAATTGCTTTCGATCTGGACCCGTGATCTGGTTGAGTGGGTGAAACTGACCCTGTGGAATTGGTTGCCATAGTGGCGGTACCAGCCGATGAGTGAATCTCTTTTTAGCCAATCGTGGTACCGGGTTGCCCCCCTTAAACCTCGATTACGCAGCCATGTGCAGATTCACCGCCATCGCTATCGTGGTGAAGATTGGTATATCATCCAAGACCGTTTTACCGGTAAGCATCACCGTTTTTCTCCCGAAGCATACCAATTGATCGGCTTGATGGATGGGCGCCGTACCCTCGGAAAAATTTGGGAAACCGCTTGTGCCGTTCTCGGTGACCATATGCCGACTCAGGATGAGGTGATCGGGCTGTTGGCACAATTATTTCGCTCCGATCTGTTGCAAACCTGTGCTTTGCCAAACTTTTCCGATCTCCAACAACGTCAGAGCCAGGGTCAACGCAGTCGACTGTTAACGCCGTTAAAGTCGCCGATGTCGGTGCGCTTTCCCTTGCTTGATCCTGACCGTTTTCTCAATGCTACTATGCCATTAGTTGAGCCATTGCTTGGCTGGTTGGCGGTTGTCGTCTGGCTGGTTGTGGTGGGTGTCGCCAGTTTCCTCGCGGTTATGCACTGGCCCGATCTCAGCAACGATTTTAGCGACCAATTATTTGGTTTGGAAAACTTGGTGTTGCTCAGTTTGGTTTATCCACTGCTAAAAGTAGTGCATGAGTTTGGTCACGCTTATATGGTCAAAAAGTGGGGCGGCGAGGTGCATGAGATGGGGGTGATGTTGTTGGTCTTTATGCCGATTCCCTATGTCGATGCCTCCGCTTCCCTCGCATTTCGCAGTAAATATCAGCGGATGTTGGTCGGTGCAGCAGGGATTTTGGTTGAGGTGTTTATCGCCGCCCTGGCGTTATTGGTGTGGTTGAACATCGAACCGGGGGCGGTACGGGCAGCGGCGTTTAACGTCATGTTGATTGCTGGGGTTTCGACGGTGTTGTTTAATGGTAATCCGCTGCTTCGTTTTGATGCCTACTATGTGCTTGCCGACTTTTTGGAGATCCCCAATCTGGGCCAACGCAGTGGGCGCTATTTAAGTTATCTGTGCCAACGTTATTTGCTCGGGGTACGCCAGGCGGTTTCACCATCAACGATTACGTCCGAAGCGGGATGGCTTGCAGCCTATGCCGTGGCATCGTTTATCTACCGAATATTTATTTCGGTACGAATTATTTTATTTGTCGCGGGGAAGTTTTTCTTTATCGGTCTATTGTTATCCCTGTGGGCGGGGTTTGGGATGTTGGTGCTGCCGGTGTGGCGGGTGATGAAATATCTCCTCAAGGATGGTTACATGCAACGAAAACGGTTACGAATTGCCATTGCGGTGATACTCCCTTTAGGACTGTTATTGGTGGGTTTGATTAGTATCCCGGTGCCGTTTTATACTCTCTGTGAAGGGGTGACCTGGGCACCGGAGGAATCGAAAGTACATGCAGCGGTTGATGGTTTTGTCGCTGAGGTTCTTAGCCCCAGTGGTGCGACGGTGACCAAAGGGACGGCACTGTTGCGGTGTGAAGATCCACAATTGGCTACCCAGGTTCGATTGATTGAGGCTCGCCAGGCGGAGTATCGGGCACGCTATGTTCTTAGCTTACAAACAGATCGTACCGAGGCGGTGCTCCTTAAAGAGGCTTTGGCACGTATCGCTGCCGAATTGAGTCGGGCTCAAGAGCGGCAGCAAGCGTTAGTGATCCGTAGTCATAGTGATGGGGTTTTTGTCTTGCCACAGCAGGATAATCTTGCTGGTCAGTTTGTCCGGCGCGGAACGCCGTTAGGTTATATTCTTGACCGCCACAAAATGAGCATTCTGGTATTAGTTCCCCAGGCCGATATTGATCTGGTTCGTGCCGATAGCGGTCAAGTTCAGGTGCGCTTGGCAGAAGATATTGGACGGGTTGTTGCGGCAACGGTGGTACGTGAAATTCCGGCAGCAAGTCGTGAATTGCCCAGTTTGGCACTTAGCCTTGATGGTGGCGGGCGGTTTGCCATTGATCCCCGTTATCCCGATCGCCCGCAAGTGCTGGAGCAACTGTTTCAATTCGATATCAGGATGGATGAGGCTCTCACCGAGCGGATTGAGGAGCGGGTCTATGTCCGATTTCAGCATCAACCAGAACCATTAGCTTGGCGTTGGTATCGAAATTTGCGGCGCCTCCTTTTAAGCCGTTTTGCTATTTAGGCAGCTATGACCTCGCCCCCTTTTCATAAGAAGAGTCCACCAGCGACTTACGATATGCGTCCGGAACAAGCTGATCGGGTCGATGGCCGTTTGGATGTGGTTGCCCATAGTTTTATGGGTCAGATCGGTAAACTGTGCAATGGCCGCCGTCGAATCAAACGCATGGTGGCAGAAATTGAGGGGCGTGCAACGACCTTTTCGCCATTAAATAAACTCGAATTGAGCCAACACCTTGACCAGTTGCGGGCCGATTTGTATGCTGCTGGTTTGGTTCCAGAACTACTGGTTACCAGCTTTGCCCTGATTCGGGAGATGGCTCGTCGTACCATCGGCATGTACCATTATGCCAGTCAGTTGACGGGTGGCTTGGTGATGTTGCAGGGGATGGTTGCCGAGATGGAGACCGGCGAAGGAAAAACTTTAACCGCCACCCTCTCTGCTGCAACGGTCGCTTTGGCTGGTATTCCAGTGCATGTGATCAGCGTCAACGACTATTTAACTGCTCGTGATGCTGAAAATATGGGGCCACTTTATCGGGCGTTGGGTTTGAGTGTCGGTTGTGTCGTTCATGGTCAAACGCCTGCCGAGCGTCGTCAGGCATACAGTTGTGATA
>DAOWKG010000006.1 GCA_030639985.1 Desulfuromonadaceae bacterium | reverse complement strand
ATCGATTTTATTTGTAAATTATCAATGCATAACGGGAGGGGGATATGCAGCCGATATTTATTGCGCTGTCGGGAACAATTGCGGGGCTGGTATTGGCTCCGTATTGGGTTTTACCATCCTCCGCCGGTTGGTTTTGCGCCATTGCCACCGGGCTCATGTCTTACCTGTTTCGTCGCCATCATCCCGTTGCATTATTTTTCCTCTTTTTATCGTTGCTGATTTTTTCAAATCTCCATTACCAGTTCCAGTTGTCTCCTCGTGAGGAAGTTATTGAGATTGATAACTTAGCCCAAAAAGTGACGCTGACGGGGTTGTTAACTGATGTCAGACAGTTAACCGACGGGCGTAGTTGGTTGCTGTTGCAGGTAGATTCAGTCGTTGCCAAGAGGGGTGAGATAACCTTAGAAGCCCCGCTGGTGGTACGGATATATTTGGGGGAGGGGACCGATCAATTGCTCCCAGGAGATACTATCCGGTGCCGAAGTCGTCTGCGCCAACCTCGTTTGTTCGGTACTCCGGGGGAATTCAACTGGCCGCGATATCTTGCCAGTTGTAATACCGATATGACTGGTTGGGTGAAAAATCATGAAAAAATTACCCTGCTTAAATCGCAACAAATGCTCCCGCAGCGGGCGCTGGTCGGGTGGCGTACTGCAATAGCAACCTCAATTGATGGGTTGATGCCAGAAGGTCGGGCCTATTTGGTGCGGGCACTGGTGCTGGGGGAAGGGCGGGTAATCCCTGATCAAGTTCGTAGCACGCTGGCAAAAAGTGGTATCAGCCATTTATTTGCGATTTCGGGTCTCCATCTGGGGATGATTGGTTTGCTTGGTTATAAGTTGCTGCTCACCGTTTATCGTCGCTTCCCCCGGTTGCTTAATTGGCAGCCACCACAACGGCTATTACCACTGTTGCTATTGCCATTATTGCTTGGCTACCTGTTACTTACTGGCGATGCAGTTTCCACCCGCCGGGCTTTCGCTCTGGCGGCGCTGGGGGCTCTTTTCTTGTGTTGGCGTTACTATGTCAACCCGCTCTTGTTACTTGCGTCTCTAGCCTTGTTGTCATTGCAGGTTAATCCGCTCCTTTTATGGCAAGCGGGTTGGCACCTTTCTTTTGTCGGGGCGGCGGGAATCATCTTATGGCGACCGTTGTGGCAGCGCACTGGCAATGATTTGCCCGTTTATCTACGTTATCCGCTGCAACTTTTTTTGGTGACCTGTGCTGCAATGGTGGCAACTTTACCTTTGGTTTTGTTCGATTTCCATCTGTTCGCACCTGCCGGGATATTTGCTAACCTGATTTGTGTGCCGGTGATAACGTTGCTGGCTTTGCCGATCGGTTTCTCCGGTTTGCTCTGTTATCAGTTTGTGCCGCAGTTAGCGGCACTGTTATTCCAACTATGTGGATTGCTACTTGAGTTAATGTTAGCGATATCAAGTTGGTTTACTGCAATTCCTGGTCTTGGTGGCAATTATTTGTTTTTATCCCAATGGCAATACCTGGCGATCGGGTTGCTGGTACTACCGGTACTGTTATCAGTATATATATCCCGGCAAGCACTGTTGCGGTGTATTCTCGCAGGATTTTTGACGGCTGCTCTATTGTGGCAATTTCCGCTAGCGCAAACAGAACCGCTAACATTGACGATGTTCAGCGTCGGTCAAGGCGAATCGATGTTGCTGAGAAATGGCCGTAATCAAACCATATTGATTGATGGTGGTGGTTTTTATAGTGATCGATTTGATGTCGGTGAACGACTGTTAGCCCCGGCGTTTGGTGCGTTGGGGGTGAGCGCATTGGATGTTGTGGTTTTGACCCACGATGATCTTGATCATCGCAAGGGGTTGATTTTTATTTTGAACCATTTTCCGGTCGGGGAATTTTGGATTGGTAACAATTTTTCCGATTTACATTTCAGTCTGCAGAATGCTTTGCTCGAAAACAGTGTCCTGGTAAAAACAATCCCGGCTGGCTGGAGTGATGTCCCTTTCTGGGCAGTAGGCGATTTGAAAATTTTCAATGGTGCAACTTTGAGCAGTAACCGCAATGATGCTTCGTTGGTGTTGCACTTGAATCATCATGGTGATGGTAATTTACTGTTGACTGGGGATTTGGAGGAGCGTGGAGTGACCGGTCTTCTGGCTGCCGGATTGCCCGGTTCGGTGGCACTGTTGAAAATTCCGCACCATGGCAGCCGATTTTCTCTAACTGACCTTTTAGTCGATCAATTACAACCCCAACACTGTTTAGTCTCTTCTGGTTATCAAAATCGCTATCATCTACCTTCCCGGCAGGTTGTCAATCATCTGCAGCAGCAAAATGTCCCCCTCTATCGGACCGATCTCTCCGGTACTATTCAAGCACAGTTGCAAGCGGATGGTTGGCAGATTAAACACTGGCAGCGAGGGATTTTTCGTTGACATCCCAGTGTGGAAACTGATAGTAATCGTTAATGATTATAGGAGACTTATGATTTTGCCCCAATCTAATATATTGGTAGTAGATGATGAACTATTTTTCCGGAAGCTTTATTGCGACCTGTTAATGGAAGAAGGGTATCATGTCGAGGTCTGTGATAATGGCGACGACGCTATCAAAATATTGCAACAGCAGCAGATTGATCTGGTTGTAACCGATATGGTGATGCCGGGTAAAAGTGGTTTGGATCTCCTTCGTGCTGCTAAAGCGCAGTCAAATCCACCCGATGTTATTCTGGTGACCGGGCATGCCACTATGGAATCGGCAATCGATGCCCTAAAAAGTGGCGCTCACGATTATCTGATTAAACCATTCAATCCCGAAGATCTAAAGCATCAGGTACGGAATTGTCTCGATCAACGTAAATTGCTGACCGATAATGAGCAATTGCGGCGGCAGATTCAATTGCATCAGACCGGTCAGTCCCTTTCTTCCCTTATTGATATGGATCGTCTGCTGCCTCGGGCGCTTGATGTTCTGCAACGAGAAATGGACACCAGTGTTGCTTGCGCATTTACCCTTAAGGATGGGCTCTCTCCAGTTGTTACCGAGTTGAGAAATATCCCCAGTGAGGTGGCTGAGCGGTTAATTGAAATATTAATCCCGCAGTTTAAGGAAGTGACCGGTTTGTGCCAGCCCAACAATAAGGTCGAGGCAAAGCTGGAAAAATTGCAACAACGATGTCAAAAAATTTGGCTATTGCCTTTGCGTGATGGTGGTGTTTTTGAGGGTGGTCTTATAGTTTGTGACGTTGCCGAATCGGTATCCGCTACTTTACCTTTTGCCGATTTACACTATCTATGTGATCAGGTATCGCTTGGCTTTGAAAATAGCTGTCGCTATCGAGATGCGCAGCAGTTGATGTACACCGATGATTTGACCGGCCTCTATAACCATCGCTATATGCAAATATCATTAAATCGGGAGATCCGACGTTCGCAGCGTTATGGATTGAAGTTTTCGTTGTTGTTTCTCGACCTCGATCGATTTAAGGAAATCAATGATAAATATGGTCACTTGGCCGGTAGCGCCGCACTACAGGAGGTTGGTCGCCTGCTGGTCGATTGCGTCCGGGATGTTGACACGTTGTTCCGTTTTGGTGGGGATGAGTTTGCCGCAATACTGGTTGAGACCGATGATCGCACTGCCCGGGTAGTTGCTGAACGGATCCGGAAGGTGATCGAAGAGTTTGCCTTTCTCAAAGAACGTGATATGGCAAGTTATGTAACCGTAACTGCCGGCTTTGCAACATTTCCAACCGATGCAACCGAAAAAGATAAATTACTTAGTCTGGCTGATAAGGCAATGTATGCTGGCAAAGAGTCGCGAAATGTTATTTGTGGGGTGGTTGATATCCCTGAAGATAAGCTTGATTGAAGCGGTTCTCTGTAAGTTTTTACCAATCCCAGTTTAAAACTCCCCATCCTTCCAGACGAAATAAAAAAAACGCTAAAATTATCGGTAAATCCCCTTTCAGGGTAGCTCAAAATAGGTTATCTTCTCCCGTCTGCGTATATTGTCACTTGTAACTATGGAGAAGGTGGTGTTTTGAGTATAACTGCGATCAAGGGGATGAATGATATTTTGCCCGGTGAAGTTGAGACCTGGCAGTTTCTGGAGCAAAGTGCCCGTGAGGTATTTGGCCTTTATGGCTATGCCGAAATAAGGACACCGGTTCCCGAAAAGACCGAACTGTTCTGCCGTTCAATTGGGGAAACCACCGATATCGTTGAAAAGGAGATGTACACTTTTAACGATAAAAGTGATAACTCGTTGACGTTGCGTCCCGAAGGAACCGCTCCGGCGATGCGGGCTTTTATCCAGAATCGGTTACACAACCTTGATCCGGTTTCCAAGCTCTACTATATGGGGCCAATGTTTCGTTACGAGCGGCCGCAAAAAGGGCGTTATCGGCAGTTTCATCAACTCGGGGTTGAGGTGATCGGGGTTGAAGATGCAAAGATTGATGCTCAGGTTCTGGCGATGTTGCATCAGTACTTTGTCCGCATCGGGATTGATGCGGTCTCACTGCAAATTAATTCGCTTGGGTGTCCAACCTGTCGACCCGGTTATCGCCAACAGTTGATTGATTATCTTGCTGCCCGTTTGGATAGTTTGTGTGCCGATTGTCAGCGCCGCTATCTAACCAACCCGTTGCGAGTGCTCGATTGTAAGGCCAAAGGGTGTCAAGCCGCAACGGTTGATGCCCCCGCAGTTATTGAGCATCTATGTGCTCCATGTAGTGATCATTTTTCTCAGGTTAAAAGTTATCTACAAACGTTGGAT
>DAOWKG010000109.1 GCA_030639985.1 Desulfuromonadaceae bacterium | reverse complement strand
TCACCACTATTCTGAAACAGAGAGAAACAATTGTAAACACCTAAAAACAAAAAAGCCCCTATTTAAGGGGCTTAATTGATATTTTGGAACATAAGGAAACGTCAGGAAACACTATTCAATATTTTGTACCTGTTCGCGTATTTTTTCCAGTTCAGACTTAACCGTTACAACTTGGCGGGTCAAATCGGCATCGTTCGATTTTGATCCCATGGTATTAGCTTCACGGTTTAGTTCCTGAACCAGAAAGTCGAGCTGCCGGCCAACCGGTTCCTGACGCTGCAACAAATCATTAAACTGACTGAGGTGACTACTAAATCGAGACAATTCCTCACTAATATCACAACGATCGGCGAAAATAGCAATCTCTTGGGCAACTCGCTGAGGATCACCATCGTTTACCTGCAAACGGGCAAGCCGATCTTGTAATTTTTGTTGCCATTCCAACGGTACCGATGCCGCCAATTGTTCAATGGTAACCAATGACTGTGACAGTAATTCGAGTCTATTGCTGATATCAACAGCGGTAGCGGCACCCTCTTTATTGCGCATTTCCTGTAACGATGCCAAGGCACTATCGATTGCCAGGGTGAGGCAATTCCAAACATCATCACTGGCAAACTCAGTATCTTTTAAAACCAGAACATCCTTCTGCGCCGCCAGAAATTCAAGGCTGATTTCACCCGACAAGCCACTGATTGAACGTAAATGGTTAAACGCTTCGATGTAAGCTTTGGCCACCGGCTCATCAATAACCGGAATACTGGCAATGGTAGAAGTATGCTCCTGGCTTATAAACAGATCGATTTTACCCCGCTTTAATACTGTCAGCACTTGCTTTTTAATTTCACTTTCAAGTGGGGCCAATAATCGCGGAGATTTAATTTTAACATCGGCATAGCGATGATTTACCGTCTTTATTTCTACCGAAAAAGACACGCCATTAACCTCTGCCTGACCACGACCGTAGCCGGTCATACTTTTAATCATAAATTGCTACTCCTAATTTCAGCGGTTGCAGGATGTTTAATCACCTTAGCAAGCGGTTTATTTTTTACCGGTGCATACTCCGGCACCAGCTGTAATATTTTTTGTCGCACCCCATCAAGATCCATAACTTTTGCATCACCGACCAAAGCATTGATACTCTTAACCAACTCATTAAGCGAAGGGGCAGATGACTGGGCGATGCAAATTTTATGATGTGGTGTTGGCAATACCCCTTCATCATCAAGTAACAGCTCTTCATATAACTTTTCGCCCGGACGCAGCCCAGTATAGATAATTTCGATATCGTCGTGAAGTTGTAAACCTGAGAGTCGGATCAATTTTTCGGCCAGGGATAGAATTTTTACCGGTTCACCCATATCGAACAGATATATTTCACCACCATGCCCCATACTCCCGGCCTGCAAAACCAGCTGAGTGGCCTCTGGAATGGTCATAAAAAACCTAGTAACTTCTGGATGGGTAACAGTAACGGGCCCACCATTTGCTATTTGTTGCTTAAAAGTCGGAATCACGCTGCCACTACTACCAAGAACATTACCAAAACGGGTAGTAACAAAGCTGGTTTTACTGCATTTATTCAGCGATTGAACATACATTTCAGCAATTCGCTTGGTCGTACCCATAACACTGGTTGGACGAACTGCTTTGTCGGTAGATATCATCACAAATTTTTCCACCCCAAAACGATCTGCTGCATCAGCTGTCAACTGGGTTCCATGGATATTATTATTAACCGCTTCCGCAGGATTTTTCTCCATCATCGGAACATGCTTGTAGGCTGCTGCATGGAATACTACCTGCGGCATCTGCTCGGCAAAAATAGCATTGACCCGTGATCTATTCCGGACATCACCAACAATTGGTACAATCATCAGTTCAGAAAATTGCTGAGTAAGCTCCTGTTCAATGAGGAAAAGAGGGGTTTCGCCATTCTCGAACAAAATCAGTTTTTGCGGGTTAAAACTGGCAACCTGACGACAGATTTCGCTGCCGATACTCCCACCGGCACCGGTAACCAAAACCCTTTTATCTTCCAAGTAGTGGCTGATCTGGTCTTTATCCAGCAAAATTGGATCACGACCGAGTAAATCGTTTAGATCAATATCACGAACCTGTTGCACCGAAACTCGACCATCAATCAAATCGCCAACTCCGGGCAGAATTTTAAATCTAACATCAGCTCTCTGGCAACGCTCTACGATTGATCGAATCTCTTTGCCGGTAGCAGATGGTATTGCAATAATGATCTCTTCAATGCCATATGCATCAACAATACGGTTTAAATCAATTTGAGTCCCGAGTACTTTTAGACCCTGTATTGTCGTTTTTTTCTTTATTGGATCGTCATCAATAAAACCGATTAAGGCAAAGTTCAAATGTATATTTGAGCGAACTTCACGTGCAATCAACTGTCCAGCATCACCAGCACCAACCAACAAAACCCTGGTCTTAACAACATTTGATCGAGTGCTATCAGGGTGATAATATTCACGATATATACGCGTAATAAAGCGAATACCGCCGATAAATAAAAAACAGAAAATAGCATCTAATACTAAAACGGCACGGGGTATTTGGTCTAAACGATAGATAAGGACAGCATATGCAACAAAAATTGTTGATCCAAGCAGATTAGCTTTTACTATTTGGATCAGGTCTGGCAGTGAGACATAACGCCACCAACCTTTAAAACAACCGAATTGCCAGAAAATAGCCAGCTTGATTGCCAAAACTGCAGGGATCAGCACCTTGAACCTTAACCAGTATTGGGTCGGGATAGCAAAATCAAAGCGAACGGCATAAGCCAATAAAAGCGATCCAACAATAATAAAGCTGGTAGTTAAAAATATTAGATAAAGGCGCTTTTTGTAAATAAATTCTTTCATAGTGTTCCCCCTGACAACATAATAAAACCTGTGCTACCAATAATAAGTTGCATCAATAAAAAAAGTCCAAATCAGGAATTTCACTGAGCAAACTATGTTTATTGCATAACTGGTAAAACAGTTGAAGCCCTTTCAAATGATCTTTATCTAAACGATAGTCGATTGTTTCCCAATAGTCGACTATTGCGCTAATATTCAGACCTACTGAATCGACAAATGTTGCAGCAACAGGATTTGGTTGTTGCATCAACAATCCATAAGACTGCTTAAGTTGTAAGTTTAAAGCATTCAATTCATCAGCAAAATTATTAAGTGCGCTCCTAGAAACCATCCATAGAGCAAACACGAAAGGTAATCCAGTATGTTGATACCAAATATCACCGAGATCAAAAATATACATGTCCTTCGGTTTTTTCCCGGCGAGGCTTAATGCTCTATCACCAATCAGTAATGCCGGCTGATATTGCTTAATAAGTTTTTCGATGGGTGCCGTCGGGACAATGTCGGTAACATTTTGAAGATGATAAAACTCACGTAAAATAACACGTAATAAATTGATTGATGTCGCCGATTCACCAGTTATCGCAACTTTCCGACCAGACAATTCTGCTAACGGAACTGGTGAAAAAAGCAAGACACTCTTGACTTCGCCGATTGATGAAATAGAGTGGTCTGGCAGTAACAAATAGTTACGCCAATTCCGAGCGTATTCAAATGATGACGATGGGCTGACATCAAGTTCACCATTTTGAAGCATCCGATTAAGTACCGACGGCACTCCAGAGATATATTTGCCCTGAAACCCACATTGCTTGAGATAGTGATAATAGGGGACACAATTCAGATATGGAATATACCCTAATGCCAATTCGGTCATTGAATTCATAGAATCGAAATCACCCCTCTTAACCGACAACAGACGGGAGCTATCCCGTCTGTTGTCAATAAAACATATGCAATAAGCGGTTAGATTTTCGTCCGCTCCAGAAAGTTTGTGTCAAAATTACCGTCGATGAAGTCTTTGTTAGTCATCATTTTCAAATGGAATGGGATCGTTGTCTTTATTCCTTCAATAATGTACTCATCCAGAGCACACGACATCTTCTTTATCGCCTCTTCTCTGGTATCAGCATGGACAATCAATTTACCAATCATCGAATCGTAATGGGGCAAAACAGTGTACTGGTTATACATAGCACTTTCCACCCTCACACCCATCCCACCCGGAGTATGGTAACCGGTTATTTTCCCCGGAAACGGTGTGAATTTTTCTGGATCTTCGGCATTAATCCGGCATTCTATCGAATGGCCAGTGATCTTAATATCTTCCTGCTTGTAACGCAGCGGGATTCCAGCAGCTGAATTGATCTGCTCTTTGACGATGTCAACACCAGTTACCATTTCAGTAACCGGATGCTCAACTTGGACTCGAGTGTTCATTTCCATAAAATAGAAACTCCCATCGGTATCAAGTAGATACTCTACCGTTCCGACACTCGAATAATTGACCGCCTTGGCAGCATCAACAGCACAAGTCCCCATCCGCTCACGGAGTTCAGGGGTTATAACTGGACATGGAGATTCCTCAATCAACTTTTGATGACGCCGTTGAATAGAACAATCTCTCTCACCCAAATGAATTACATTGCCATGCTTATCTCCCAGAATCTGAATTTCAACATGCCGTGGATGCTCGCAAAATTTCTCAATATATACATCAGCTTTTCCAAACCCAGCCAGAGCTTCTGTCCGAGCCATTGCCAGAGCATTACTCAACGAAGCGGGGGAATGGACAATTTTCATCCCCCGACCGCCACCACCGGCAGACGCTTTAATGATTACGGGATAGCCAATTTCTTCAGCAATTTGCAACGCTTCTTCAGCAGTTTCAATACTATTGTTGGTACCGGGAAGAATTGGCACACCTGCAGCGGTTACAGTCTGGCGAGCACTTATTTTATCTCCCATCCGCCGCATATTTTCGGCTGTTGGTCCAATAAACGTAATTCCACATTGTTCACAGATTTCGGCAAACTCAGCATTTTCAGATAAGAAACCGTAACCTGGATGGATAGCATCAGCATCGGCAATTTCAGCAGCACTGATTATCGCCTTGATATTCAGATAACTATCGGCACTGGCGGTTGGACCGATACAAATACTCTCGTCAGCAAGACTGACATGAAGAGCTTCTTGATCGGCGTCAGAATGAACCGCGACGGTTTTGATCCCCATTTCCTTACAAGCACGAATAATTCGCAGCGCAATTTCACCACGGTTTGCTATAAGTATTTTATGAAACATCTTTGTTGACTCCTGAGATGGATATTCACAAGCAATCTATCTAATTCCACAGATGATAATGATTCGGTAAAATAGAATAGGTGCCTGGCAGTTAATAAATTACCAGATCAAAGCCGCTCAACAACAAAGAGAG
>DAOWKG010000203.1 GCA_030639985.1 Desulfuromonadaceae bacterium | reverse complement strand
ATATTGTCTACTTCAAGTTCATCAATCCCGGAGCCAACAAACCGGCAAACTGGTGGTTTGGGATCTCCCCCGAAGGGATCGGTACCGTCGGGATGATAGTAAACTTGGTGCTGATGTATATCGTATCAAAAGTAACCCCGGAACCACCACAGGAGATTCAAGAGCTGGTTGAAAAGTTACGCTACCCAGTAGAAAGGTCGATCGGTGAAACTAGAATATCAACCGATGCGCGACAGCCATATTGAAAAAAATAAAACAGCCCCAGCAAGTGATCACCTGCTGGGGCTATTTGTTATCATTTAAGGGTAAAATTTAAAGCAATTCTTTGACCGCCGCCAAAGCCGCAGCATAATTCGGTTCTGCCGTCACTTCTGGCACCAGTTCAACGTAAACCACCTTGTCGTTCTGATCGATAACATAAACTGCCCGTGCCAGTAACTTCAAATTTTGCAATAACAGACCATAATTTAACCCAAAGGAGCGATCCTGATAATCAGAAAGGGTCTGCACCCGGTCAATCCCGGCGTTACCACACCAACGCTTCTGTGCAAATGGGAGATCAACACTGATAGTGTAAGCCACAACCGCATCTGGTAAAGTAGCAACTTCCTGATTGAATTGCCGAGTCATAGTGTCACAAGTAGGGGTATCCAACGATGGTACTACCGTAATTAAGCGAATTTTTCCAGCTGCGGTTGCTAATGTAACCGGCTGCAAGCCGTTGTCAACTACACGAAAATCTGGAGCAACGTCCCCGACCTTAACCTCAGGACCAAGCAAAGTTGCCGGATTCCCTTTGAATAAAACAGCTCCCTCACGTTCTTGATAATTACCCATTGCATATCTCCTGTATTTGTATGTTTTTTAATGCTTACTTGATTAGTTACATATACACGTCAAATGAATTACTTGTCAACAAAATAAAAGCCCCGCACACAAAACCTTGTGGCGGGGCAAATAACATCATTTTTCGTACTGGCCACTGACTAGTCAGTCTTGATAATCACCTATCACCCTCCTGCGGTGGCACAATCGTCACGGCACGGTGGGTTTTACGAAGAATTTTCTCTGCGACACTGCCAAGGAAAGCATAATGCAACTTACCCTTGCTGTGGCTACCAAGAATGATCATGTCGACATCCAGCCGATCAGCAACATCCAGAATCATCGGAGCCGGTTCACCATGGTGAACTTCAACAATGGGGGGATGAATAATCTCTTCCTCCATCAATTCCGATTCTTGCAGAATAATTGCATGCAATTGTTCTTTAGTTTTCTCAGCCAGTTCCGCCTCATTTATTGCGTTAAACTTCGCCAGATTATCTGGCCCCATGGTCAATGCGACCATATTCAGAACCGAAGAATCAACGGTCGGCATGACGTGAAGCACATGAATCTGGGCATGAAATTTACAACCTAACTCCAAGGCATAGCGGATAACCCGGGAAGATTCCTTGCTCAGATCCCTAGCAACGAGAATACTCTTAATTTTGATACTCATAGCGGCCTCCTTTTTACCAATTTCTTAACTGTCCCCACCTTCACTATCAAGTCTAACACTTAGAGAGCGAAAGTGGGATTTCACAGTTAATAATTGTTTACGCGGCAACGACCGCAGGCTGTTGTTTCTTTTTTCTACGCGATTGAACCAACCAGATAAAGGCATAAAGCCCCAGTGCCGGAATATATATTAATTCTTTCGCTGGTCGGTGGGCAGGAACCTGAATATTCAGGATTTCCTGATCAAAATCGACACCCGCTTTTTCGGCAGCACTGGAAAACATTACATTGTCGATAAAGATACGACCTTCTTCATCACGAATTTCAAAACCGGCTCCAGCCAATTTTTCGATCCCAGTTGCTTCATCACCAATCGTCAACATGATCGTCTTAGTAAATGGCTTCCCGCTTAATTTTTCACCTTGGAGTGTCAGTCTGAGCGAGGAACCAGCATCCATATCATCGACCCAGCTGACGATATTGGTTGGGGATTCCTGATGCAGGGGGACAAAGATTTTATCCCAGACAATTCCAGGCCGGAACAACAGCAATGCAACCACCAGTAATGCACCAGTCTCCCATAACCGGCTTTTCACCAGGAAATAACCCTGAGTACCGGCAGCAAAAGCGAGCATGGCAAGGATCGCCGCAACAACCACAATAACCATATCATACCAATGGGCTATTCCAATCATCAGGATTTTGGTATTGAAGATAAACATGAACGGTAATACCGCGGT
>DAOWKG010000216.1 GCA_030639985.1 Desulfuromonadaceae bacterium | reverse complement strand
GGTAATTGGACTGCGGCGCAGCAATTATCAACCGAAATGACGGTTCCGTTGCGGGTGCAGCTGTTAAATTTTCTGGCCGAATTCAGGCAGCGACAGCAGCAGACCATTAATACTGGTTTAGCTGAATTGTCTGATCATACCGATAGAGCTTTTCAGATGACGGCGTTGTTGAGTCTTCTCGGCATCTGTCTTTCGGCACCGGTATCGTTGGCAGTTATTATAAGTATTCATCGTTCCGTCAAAGAGTTAAAAAGAGCTACTCAAAGTATCTCAGCCGGGAGGTTTGACCATCACCCAGAGTTGAAAGGTAGTGATGAGTTTGCTCAATTGGCGAGTGATTTTGTCAATATGGGGCAAAAGTTAGGTGAATTGGAACAACTGAGTCTTGATGCTAACCCTCTTACTCAGCTACCGGGAAACCTGGCTATCGATCGTGATATGGAACAGCGGATAAGTAGCCGTGAACCATTTTCCCATCTCTATATAGACCTTGATAATTTTAAGGTTTATAGTGATCGCTATGGTTACAAGGCGGGCAGTGAGGTGCTTGCCAAGATTGGAGAACTACTGAAGCAGGTAGTCGGCGAGTATGGCAGCTCCGATGATTTTGTCGGCCACATTGGGGGGGACGATTACGTCATTATTTGTAATCTTGAAGCGGGTGAACTTCTGGCGCAAAAAATAATTGCCGGTTTTAATCTGCTGGTACCATCTTTTTATACCGCTGAAGATAAAACCGCCGGGTCTTTTGTTGGTGAGGATCGTTATGGGGTTAAACGCACTTTTCCGTTGATGACAATATCTATAGCGGTGATTCCGTCAGATCACTATGAGTACCCATCGAGGTTGGCAATAAGTCAGGATTGTGCCCGGGTAAAGGAATATTTGAAGATTCAGGATGGTAGCAATTACATGGTTGAACGGCGAAAATAGTGATGAAAATAATTTACTACATGGTTATGTTATCATTTGTCTCCAGTTGTACCTATATCTGTCCACCAGATAAGCAACGATTAGCGTCTGAGCAGTACAGTTTTAAGCGTGCGTTTGACCATTTTCAGGAGACCAATCGGATCAATGAATTTCAACAATTTATTATTGATTATCCTGACAGTGATTGGGCAACGCGTGCCATTACTATCATCCTCTATTCTCAGGAACTTGATAAACGTAAGGCCCAAGTAGGGAGTTTGCGTGAGGTTCAGGGACAGCAGCAGGAGACTCTTGCGGAATTGAAAGCGATGAATAAGCAATTAACATTGCAACTGGAGCAGTTTAAGGGATTACTGATACAGATGGAAAAACGTCAGCAGTGATGGTTGTAAATCACTATTATTACCTTTGTCTTCTTCTCATGCTAGGAGGCTATCGGGCTTTACAAGAATCTACTGTGAAACCGCCTGATCGGTGCATATTTACGTATATTTTCGACAAATAGCGGTGCTATTCGCTCTCAAATCTACGAAAATCTGCCCTCGAACAGTCGTTTTCTCGTTACGATTCGCAAAGCCCGACAGCATCCTAGGTCTGGAAAATCGGTGCTATTGACTTTACTCATTCTGTTGCTATTTTTCAGTATCATTAACCTATATTTTTCTATTCAGGTTTTGCGTCGAGTATCGGCGGCAGAAATCCAGATTAGTTTTTTTGAAATTCGTTGGCAGGTACATAAACATATGGGGCAATATAAACAGTTGACCCGCGATGAAACCGGGCGTGTCGGTTTTGCCTGGTACGGCTATTGGGGCAGTTTGGTTGCCGCTTGTATGTCGGTTATTTTGATGATATTGTTTTAAGATATTAATACACTAAACTATGGGCATATGCATGGTCTAGTGCTGGCATTTCGTCGCTGTTTGAATATTCATAGTTAAATGTGATTGGAACCGGAGGTATTGATGTTTTGTTTTATCGTTTTACTATTGCTGATTGGTGCCGCATTTTATTTTTATCAGAAATTAATGGCTATTGAGACCGAAATTCGTGCAGAACGTAGCCTTGAAACTGCACCTTGTTCGGTAGCTCAAGAGCCTGACAGTGCTTCCGGTGAAGTATCTAAAGCGGATGTGTTTGAAACCAAAATAAATCCGCTTGAAACTGTTCCTGTTGAAGAAGTATTGGCGCCAGTTGAAACTGCTATAATTGCTGCAGTCACCGATCAGGCCGGGATAAAACAGACCGAGCTGTATTCGCTGTTTGCAGATCAGAGTAAAAAACAGCTGCAGCAGACAATCAAAGATATGACCGCTAGAGGTTTGTTGCGACGGGAAAAACAAGGGAGTAGCTATTTACTCTATATTGCCTGATAAAAAGGGGGGATCGAATTAATTCGATCCCCCCTTTTTATTTTTCGCTACGATTCGTCAGATCTGACAATCTTCTAGGATAAATTATAAAAAACGTCATTGCCCCTGAATATTGCAGTTTCGTCCAACTCGTCTTCGATCCGGAGTAGTTGGTTGTATTTACAAATCCGGTCGGTACGACAGAGGGACCCGGTTTTTATTTGTCCAGCGTTAGTCGCCACGGCAAGATCGGCGATGGTGGTATCTTCGGTTTCACCGGAGCGATGGGATATCACGGCGGTATAACCGGCCCGTTTTGCCATTTCAATTGCGTCCAAAGTTTCGGTCAGGGTGCCAATCTGATTAACCTTAATCAGGATTGAGTTAGCGATCCCTTTATCGATACCTTCCTGAAGTATTTTGGTGTTGGTAACGAACAGGTCATCACCAACAATTTGGATTTTATCGCCTAACTTTTCGGTCATCAACTTCCAGCCATCCCAGTCATTTTCTGCCAGACCATCTTCAATTGAGACGATGGGATAACGATCAACCAGATCGGCATAAAAATCTACCGTTTCAGCGGCAGTTTTTAGCGCCTGTTTTTCATTGGCAAAATTGTATTTACCATCGGCAAAAATTTCTGATGCAGCGACATCAAGGGCTAAAACGATATCTTCACCAGCTTTGTATCCGGCGGCAGCAATTGCTTCCATGATAACTTGTAGCGCTTCTTCGTTACTTTTTAGATCGGGGGCGAAACCACCTTCGTCGCCAACTGCGGTGTTGTAACCCTTTTGTTTCAGGACTTTTTTCAGAGCATGGAATATCTCTGCGCCCATTCGGAGTGCTTCTTTGAAGCTGTCGGCACCGGCAGGCATGATCATGAATTCTTGAATGTCAACATTGTTGTCGGCATGCTCACCACCGTTGATGATATTCATCATTGGTAATGGCAGCTCCTTAGCATTGACACCGCCAATGTATTGGTATAGTGGCAATCCGGCATCCTCTGCCGCAGCCTTGGCACAAGCCATCGAAACTCCCAAGAGGGCATTGGCACCAAGTTTACTCTTGAAATCGGTACCATCTAGTGCCAGTAACTTGCGGTCGACGCCGATTTGGTCACTTGCTTCCCAACCGATAAGTTCCGCAGCTACAACCTCGTTAACATGCTCGACTGCTTTCAATACCCCTTTACCAAGATAACGGCTTTTATCGCCATCCCTTAGTTCCAGTGCTTCCCGTTCGCCCGTTGAAGCGCCACTTGGAACTGCGGCACGTCCAATGATTCCGGTTTCGAGAGCTACTTCAACTTCAACGGTTGGATTGCCGCGGGAATCAAGAATTTCGCGGGCGTAGATATCAATGATTTCACTCATCTGTATCCCCTTGCTATTTAAGATTGTGGTGAAAAGTTAGCGTTCCGAATATGAATTCAGAACCGACAGTAAGAAATGGCACAGAAATATTTATAGCACATGATTGAGGAAAATAAAGGGCTTTTGTCGGTATTAAATTTGAACCGGTGTGTGGTTGTATATTGGTAGGGAAAAAGTTGCTTGCAGGAGTGGCTTAAATTAGATAATTGGTTCGGTTATGGCAACTTGTTAAGAATAGTACAATCGTGTTAAACAAGTTTCTCGTGATTTTAGATATCGAATCAAAAGGAGAAAACCACGTGTCAAATTTTACCGATTTTAAAGTGAATGATCTTGCTGATGCCGAGTGGGGGCGTAAGGAAATCGTTCTAGCTCAGGAAGAGATGCCCGGCTTAATGTCTTTGCGGAAAGAATATGCAGGTCAATACCCATTGCGGGGAGCACGGATTACCGGTTCTTTACATATGACTATTCAGACCGCTGTATTGATTGAGACGCTGATTGATCTAGGTGCGCAGGTGCGCTGGTGTTCCTGTAATATTTTTTCTACCCAAGACCATGCTGCGGCAGCAATTGCCATTGGTCCAGAGGGTACCGTAACTGATCCTCAAGGGGTTCCCGTCTATGCTTGGAAAGGGGAGACGCTGGAAGAGTACTGGTGGTGTACCGAGCAGGCATTAGTGTGGCCGAACGGTGAGTTTGCCAACATGATTCTCGATGATGGCGGCGATGCAACCATGTTTGTATTGAAGGGTAACGAGTGGGAAAAAGATGGTGTTCCGACCCTCTCTGATGATGATCCCGAAGATTGGTGTGAACTGGTGAAAACCCTGGAAAAATCAATTGCAGCGAAGCCGGGGCAGTGGTCCAAAACAGCAACTGAGATCAAAGGGGTTACCGAGGAAACTACCACTGGAGTTCATCGTCTTTATCAGATGGCCGAAGATGGTAGCTTGCTGTTTCCAGCAATGAACGTCAACGATTCGGTAACCAAGTCAAAATTTGACAATGTTTACGGTTGTCGCCATTCCTTGGTCGACGGCATTATGCGGGCAACCGACGTTATGATTTCAGGTAAGGTTGCCGTTGTCTGTGGTTATGGTGATGTCGGTAAGGGGTGCTGTCAGTCATTGCGTGGTCAAGGCGCCAGGGTGATTGTTACCGAAATTGATCCTATTTGTGCCTTGCAGGCGCTCATGGAAGGGTATGAAGTTAAACGGGTTGAGGATGTCCTCGATTATGCCGATATCTATGTGACCACCACCGGTAATAAAAATATCATCACTCTAGATCATATGCGGCAGATGAAAAACAATGCCATCGTCGGTAATATTGGTCATTTTGATAACGAAATTGAGATGATTGCGGTCGAGCGGGATGCTTCAGTTGTCCGAGAAAATATTAAGCCACAGGTTGATCGCTGGCTCTTTGAAGATGGTCACGGTGTAATTGTCCTGGCCGAAGGGCGGTTGCTTAATCTAGGTTGTGCTACTGGTCATCCAAGTTTTGTGATGTCGGCCTCATTTACTAATCAGGTAATGGCACAGATTGAACTGTTTAATAAACCCGATAATTATGAGAACAAAGTTTATGTGCTACCCAAATTGCTCGATGAAAAGGTAGCCAGATTGCATCTGCAAAAACTTGGCGCCAAGTTGACAGTGTTGACCGATGAGCAGTCCAAGTACCTTGGAATCCCGATTGCCGGGCCGTACAAACCAGATACTTATCGTTATTGATAGGTGTTTTATAGTTGTTGATGGTTGTTTTTAGTTAAAGTTGCAAACAGCAAAGCCTCGGCCTAAGTCGGGGCTTTGCTGTTTGCGTTATTCGTTTACATTCAACAGTAGCCAGATGCCAAATAGGAGAAAGATGAAATTGGTGGTCCAGGCGGCAATAAAGGGTGGGACTGCATTGGCGTAGCCAAAAGCGGTTACCAGTGACTGGATGATGAAATAGATAACCCCGATCCCCAGGCTCAGTCCAATACCAAGAGCTATATTGCTGTTTCTTCCCCGTTGGAGGGCGAAAGGAACCCCCAGAAAACCCATGATCAGGCACGTAAATGGCGTTGCTATTCGATTGTGCATGTCGACTTGTTGCCGGGTTGCATCGTACCCTTCTTGCTCGAGTTTTGTTGCCATCGCAGCTAGTTGCTGAAAATTAAGTTCATTGTTAAGATTTTGCTGGGCAGAAAAATCTTCGAGTTGGCGATCAATATCAATCGTTTGATTGGCAAGGTTGGTAACCTCGATTAAATCACCCGTCTTACTATCAAATGTTCTCTCAACTAAGCCCTTTGCCTGCCAGTTGCCGTTTTCAAAGTTAGCAACCTTGGCGTCCTGCCGTTTCTTTATTTTTTGTTGCTCATCAAAATAGAAGATTGTAAGGCCGTGTAACTGTGCTTTTTGCGGATCGACAATGGCGATATTGATGATTCTGTTATTGTTGCGGTACCAGATTTCACTATGGGTAAGTTGGTGTTGCCGTTTGCCCTTTAATTTTATCTCCCAAAGATAATTCAATTGTTTGGTATTTGCTGGGATAACAAACTCATTTAACAATAAGAACAAAAATGAAAGTAGCAGTGTCAGTGCCATCAGGGGCTGTACAATTCTCCAGAGGCTGACTCCACAGGCACGCATGGCGGTAATTTCGTTAGTGCGACCGAGCCCGCCAAGAGTCAGTACCATGGTGGTCATGATAGCTAGAGGTAAAATTTGAATGAAAATAAAGGGGACGTTGTTGACAAAATAAACCAAGTAATCTGTCGGTACGGCGTGGTGCTCAATAAAATCATCAACTTTTTCAAAAAAGTCTATCAGTAGGTAGATGCCGACAAACGCTGCTATACAAAGTGACAGAATGCGGGTGAAGTGTTTGAGTAAAAATAGATCGAGAGTCCTCATAATTTTTTTCTGTCTTTGTTGCGGTTAGATAGTAGTCGTTTTATAAATTTGCGTGGCAGGTCAAGAACCTGTAGTGGTTTTTCGGTTGCGGTGCGGTGTATAAACCAGATACCACCCAACAAAAAAATCAGGTTCGGTAGCCACATGGTGAGCGCCGCCGGTAAGAAGCCTTCGACTGCAATATTAAGGGCAAATTTAAGGATCAGGTAGTAGATCATGAAAACCATCAATCCCAGGGCAAAACCTGCACCTTTGCCAGAACGTTGCGATTGTAATCCCAGGGGGATGCCGACTAAAACCAGGACCAAAGGTGCGAACGCAATTACTATCCGTTGATGTTTTTCTGCCTCCATCTCAAATTTCTTCCGACCCGCATTAGTCTGCTCGATTTTATCATTTAATTCACCCCACGATAGTTCAGATCGTGAGCGTCTGAGTTGTCTTTTGCTTAACTGCGCACCGATATCAAGATTGATGTCATAGTTGGTAAAGCTGATGGTCTGGTAGGTTGCCTGCTTATCGCTACGTGGATGGCGGTGAATATTGCCATCGCTAAGTCTCAATGTCAGACTGTATTGACCCTGATTCGAAATAAGTTGCCCTCGTTGGGCGGTAATCGTGGCAGGGGTTTCGCCATTACGTTCATCAGAAATAAAAACATCTGCCATCGTGTTGTGGATTTCATCCACTCCTCGAGCATAAAGGACAATGCCGGCAAATTTATCATTAAATACCCCTGGTTTAATGTTAATGCTGGCACTGCT
This sequence comes from Desulfuromonadaceae bacterium, assembly GCA_030639985.1. Taxonomy (GTDB): domain Bacteria; phylum Desulfobacterota; class Desulfuromonadia; order Desulfuromonadales; family Geopsychrobacteraceae; genus Desulfuromusa. Next base: position 3,561 of record DAOWKG010000216.1, on the reverse strand, counting down.
AGAGGCAATTTCAAACAGTTTGCTTTTAAAGGCTGCCTTACTGGCTGGTTCGATGGTTGTAGTAATGCAAATAGTTATTAAACTGAAAAAAAATGCCAGCAGCAAAACTGGTTTAACCAAAGAGTAAAGGCTGACACCAGAAGCCTTAAGGGCAATGAATTCGCTGTCAGCAGATAAACGTCCAAAGGCAAGGAGAATGCCCAGCAGAAATGACAGTGGGAAGGTAATACTGAAAAACGTAGGCAATAAATAACCGAAAAGCTGAACTATTTGGGCCGCTGGAACCCCTTTATTAATCACCAATTCAGCCAACGTAGGTATCTTCCCCATCAGTAGGACAAAAGTGAAAATTACCAGACTGAGGGCGGTTGGGGTAATAATTTCCCGGAGAATATAGCGATGAATGCGTAAGACTGTCATGGTGGCGCATGTTAGTATGCAAGCTTGATTCTGTAAACTCTCTTTTTCCGAAAATAGTAACTTTTGCACCTAGTAATGGAACCACTTCCCCCAAGTTTTTCACTTGCCTGCTACCACTGAGTAGTGTTATAGATCCGCAGTTATTCAATTCACACGTCTCAGGATTCAGGTAAGATGGTTCTCAATCAAAGATTGGGGCTTGCCGGAGTAGATCGGGGCGGAGGAACTAAACCAGATCAGGAGAAAAACATGGCACAAGTCACTATGAAACAAATGCTAGAAGCTGGCGTTCACTTTGGTCATCAGACCAAGCGTTGGAACCCGAAAATGAAGCCCTACATCTTCGGGGCACGTAACGGTATCTACATTATCAACCTACAGAAGACCGTCCGTTATTTTAAGACTGCCTACGAGTTCATTCAGGATACTGTAGCTAACGGCGATAAGGTTCTGTTTGTCGGTACTAAAAAGCAAGCTCAGGATGCCATCAAAGAAGAGTCTTTGCGTGCCGAGCAGTATTTTGTCAATAATCGCTGGTTAGGTGGCATGATGACCAACTTTGCTACCATCAAAGCCAGTATCGATCGTCTGAAAAAGATTGAGGCGATGGTTGCTGATGGTACTATCGAGCAGTACACCAAAAAAGAAGCACTGCAGCTCGAGCGGCAACGCGAGAAACTGGAAAAAAACCTTGGTGGTATCAAACATATGACCAAGTTGCCCGGCGCTATTTTTATTATTGATCCCAAAAAAGAGGTTATTGCGGTACAGGAAGCGAACAAGCTTGGTATCCCGGTAGTTGCGGTAGTTGATACCAACTGTGATCCCGATAATATCGATTATGTTATCCCCGGTAATGATGATGCCATCCGTGCTATTCGTCTGTTTGCTTCAAAAATGGCCGAAGCTTGTATCGAAGGTGGTCAACGCCGTAAAGACAAGAAGCAGACTGCAGCAGAGGGTAAGGATGAGCCAGTTGTAGAAGTCATTTCAGCTGCTGCTCCAGCTCCTGAGAAAGAAGCTGCTGCTCCAGCTCCAGCACCTGAGAAGGAAGCTGCTCCGGAAGCACCTGCAGCCGAGTAAAGTTACTGCTTGGGTTTTTGATAAAAAATAATTGAACAGGCCGGTGGCCGGGCTTTGGCTCGGCCATTTGTTTAACAGAAATATATGTCGCGGGTAATATTCCCGCCTTACAAAAATTATGGAGGAAAGATCGTGAGTATTACTGCAGCAATGGTCTCCGAGTTGCGTAAAAAAACCGGAGCAGGAATGATGGATTGTAAAAAAGCATTGACTGAAACTTCTGGCAACATGGAGGAGGCAGTCGATTTTTTGCGTAAAAAAGGACTTTCCTCGGCTGCCAAAAAATCTGGCCGAGTTGCCTCAGAAGGTGCCGTAGTGGCCGATTCTGCTGGTTCCATTGGTGCTATGGTTGAGCTTAACGCTGAAACCGATTTTGTTGCAAAAAATGCCGATTTTCAAGCTTTTGTTGCGGGCGTTAAAGACGTAGTTCTTGCCAATGCTGCTGCTGATGTTGATGCCCTTAAGGGACTTGACTACCCCGGTACCGGTCGTACTGTTGCCGAAGAATTGACCCATCAAATTGCTACCATTGGCGAGAATATGAGCATCCGTCGTTTTGCCCGTATTGATGCCGGCAAAGGTGCGGTTACTTCATATGTTCACGGTGCCGGTAAAATTGGTGTATTGGTGGAATTGCAAACCGAGTCCACCGATGAAAAAGTAGCAGCATTAGGGAAACAACTGGCAATGCACGTTGCTGCTGCTGCCCCACAGTACCTTGACCGTGATAGCGTTCCTGCCGATATCGTTGCTAAAGAAAAAGATATTATGCGGGTTAAGGCAATTGATAGTGGCAAGCCGGAACAGATTGTTGATAAGATCATTTTGGGTCAGATCAATAAATATTTTGGCGAAGTATGTCTGCTCGAGCAGGCTTTTGTCATAGATCCCGACCAAAAGGTTGGCAAGCTGGTTGCCGCTCTGGGCAAGGAACTCGGCACCGAGATTAAATTGAACAGCTATAGCCGTTATCAGCTGGGTGAAGGTATCGAGAAAAAACAAGACGATTTTGCTGCCGAAGTTGCGGCTATGAATAAATAATAACCTTGATGCTTGCAGGTGTGTGGGCTGCCAATATTTGTGCCCATGCCTGCAAAAAAACTTTATTCGGCAGGAGTCTGTTGTGGAAACAGTAAAGTATAAACGAATTCTACTGAAGTTAAGTGGCGAAGCTCTGGCAGGGGAACAGGGTTATGGGATTGATCCTGATGTCATTAACGGGATTGCTGCCGAGATTAAGGATGTTATCGACCTCGAAGTTGAAGTTGCTGTGGTTATCGGTGGCGGTAACATCTTTCGTGGTCTGGCTGCTTCATCCAAGGGGATGGATCGTGCCAGTGCCGATTATATGGGGATGTTAGCGACGGTGATGAACAGCCTGGCAATGCAGGATGCCCTCGAAAAGCAAGGGGTCGTAACCCGAGTAATGTCGGCTATCGATATGCAGCAAGTTGCTGAGCCATATATCCGTCGTCGAGCAGTACGCCATCTCGAAAAAGGGCGGGTAGTTATCTTTAGTGCTGGGACTGGTAACCCTTATTTTACTACCGATACTGCTGCCAGTCTGCGGGCGATGGAAATCAATGCTGAAGTTATATTGAAGGCAACCAAGGTCGATGGGGTCTATTCAGCTGATCCGATGAAAGACAAAAATGCGGTTAAACTGCCAACTCTGACATATCTGGAAGTTCTGCAAAAAGGCTTACAGGTTATGGATGCTACCGCTACCTCGTTGTGTATGGATAATAACCTGCCAATGATTATTTTTGATATGACTCATCGTGACAATATTAAAAAAGTAGTTCTCGGTGAGAAAATTGGAACCATTGTCAAGAGAGGCAACGATAATGATTGATGAAGTTTTGAGCGAAGCTCGTACCTCGATGGCTAAGGCGGTAAAAGCTTTAAAAAAAGATATGACCAAGGTTCGTACCGGTCGTGCCAGTGTTGCCCTGCTTGATGATGTCAGGGTCGATTATTATGGTGTGCCGACGCCCCTCAGTCAGGTTGCAACCCTGGCAGTGCCAGAAGCGCGCTTGATGACGGTGCAGCCATGGG
>DAOWKG010000165.1 GCA_030639985.1 Desulfuromonadaceae bacterium | reverse complement strand
GTTTTCTATCTTCTCAGATTTACTGACAAGCTCAGCTAATGCAATTTTCATCTCTTCGGCATCCAACTTTCCACTCAACTCAAGATCCAGACGATTTATGCCATTCTTTGTTACCTTAAACATAAACACACCTCCACTATGAATGATTTGGATAGCTAACCGTTCTTACCCTTTTGCCAACTCCTGCAATAACGGGATAACCTTGCGTAATGCTGTTCCCCGATGGCTGATCCGATTTTTAATCTCTAGCGGCAACTCAGCCATAGTCTTACCGTATTCGGGAACAATAAACAGGGGATCGTAACCAAAACCACCCTCACCCCGTGCACCGCGCATAATCAGACCCGATACCTGCCCATCATAGGTTTCGCAACGACCATCTGGCCACGCCAATGCCATAACACAATGGAAAGCGGCTTGACGTTTTTCGTCTTCGACCGAAGCCATCTCTTTTAACAACTTGCCATTATTGGCAGCATCGTCACCATGCTCACCAGCATAACGGGCTGAATTAACCCCCGGCGCTCCGTCCAATGCCGCAACCACCAGACCACTATCATCAGCCAGGGTCAGCATGCCGCTGAATTGTGCCATTTCGAGGGCTTTTTTGCTGGCGTTAGCCACAAACGTATCGCCATCCTCAATTACTTCGGGGGGATTATCAAGTTGATCAAGACCGACAATTTCAATAGCAGCATCGGCCAGTAATCTGTTTATTTCTTTCAACTTGCCCCGATTTCCGGTAGCGACCAATAACTTCATTATACCAGCTCCAACGCCTGTTGCTGTAAATCTGTCAATTTAGCACACCCTGTCAAAGCTAAATCACGCAACGAATCGAGTTCCTCTAGTGAAAAAGGCTCTTCTTCGGCAGTCCCTTGCACTTCGACAAACTTCCCGGAACCGGTGATAACAAAGTTCATATCGACATCGGCACTGGAATCTTCTTCATAATTGAGATCAAGTAGTGGTTTTGTACCGACTATGCCGACACTAATAGCGGCAACACTGTCTTTCAGTGGCATCTCTTTCAATTTTCCCTGCTTAACCAAGCCATTCAGGGCATCGTGAAGGGCGACATAAGCACCGGTGATTGAAGCCGTCCGGGTACCGCCATCAGCCTGCAGTACGTCACAATCAATCTGGACTGTTATCTCTCCCATAGCCGCAAGATCGGTAATGGCACGGAGGGAGCGGCCAATCAAACGCTGAATTTCCTGAGTTCTACCAGAAATTTTACCCTTGGCTGCTTCCCGCATCGAACGGGTATGGGTAGCCCGTGGCAACATACTGTATTCGGCGGTAACCCAACCGCGCCCCTGCCCGCGCATAAAAGGTGGCACTCGCTCTTCTACTGAAGCGTTACATAACACCTTGGTTTCACCACAACAAACCAGCACCGACCCTTCGGCGTAACGGGTAAATTGACGTTGAAAGGTAATTGGCCGCAATTGATTGTCTAAACGACCATTCAAACGCTGATTTTCAGTTGTTTCCATCGGTTTTCTCCTTCGACTGCTTGGCATACTGGCGAATACCGGTATACAGCGCCTGAACCATTAATAGTTGATATTCTGGGTCTTGCAATTTCTGTAATTCTTCGGGATTACTTAAAAAACCGAGTTCAATTTGTACCGTCGGCAAACTTCCCCGCCCGAGTGATAGGCGTGATGACTGGTAAATGCCGCGTACCGCAATAGCGCTATCCAACAATGCCGTTCGCAATTCCTGCGCCAGCAACATACTGTCACTTGCAACGGTTTCAACGTCACCCCCAGAATGTGCATCGGTTGCCACTTCATCGGGACGGACATAGAGGGTTACGCCACTAAATTCTGGTGAAAAAGCAACTTGGGCATGGAGCAGCAGCCAGATATCGACATCATCCTTGGTTGCCGGTTCCAAGCGTTGCTCCATGGTCAATTCGTAATCACCGTCACGACTCAAATAAATGGGAATTCCCAGCTTCATTTTTAGCTGTTTTGCCAGTTTTTTCGCTATTTCAAGATTGAGATGCTTTTCTTTATAGCCAGAGGTCGAGATAACCCCGGTATCGAGTCCACCATGTCCGGGGTCAATAGCAACGGCCCGGATCAACGGTCCACTTTTACTGATCTTTTTATTCAACAAAAAGGCAAATAACTTTTCCAGCACATTGGGCTTTTTTTCGGGAGCAATATCGGCATCGGGGTCGATATTACGAAAATATATCGACCGGCCAGCCAGTTGCGCCAGTTGATTGAGGATAAAACTATCGGTGACCCGCAAACGTCCATCAATAAAACGGGGGTTATGTTCTAGAGGATAGTATTCATCGGCAATTTTCAGATACTCGCTGGCAGGGGAAATTTCAGCCCAGCCATATTTAGTTTTAATCCGAAAGGTATGACTGATAGAATTCCAGTGCCCGGTCAATCCAACCGCATCAATAGCGTCTTCAATGGCAATAGAGGGGACACCATCCTGCTGATAAACATCCTCCAGGCGCACCGGATCCTCACCACGCAGAGCGATATCAACCGCCGCAAATGCCGATTGCAATGGCAGCAGCAAACAAATTATCAAAATAATAAAACGCATAAAGGCTCCGTACCAGGACTATTAGGGTATGCCCCCGCAGTGGTTGAAATTTGGCCGTTTATAGCCCAGCCAGCACCATAGTGTCAATCTGGTGATTCCATCTGCAGTAACGATATTCCCGCTACCGGCTCCAGATTAAACGCTTGGAACATGCGCTCGATAAGCAACTGCTCCAGTTTACGTTGTGACGGTTTATCGGCTGCAACCGAGCGAACTTGTCCCCCAGCGATCATGCCGTGACCTCCGGCAGTACCAATCCCGGCAACTATCTGCTGAATAATCAGCCCCAATTGGCCATCGGGGTTAAGGGTTCGCATCGATAAAATCTGGGTTCCATTGTACCAACCCATACCGAGAACGTGTTGTGCCTCATGCAGAGGCAACAAAAAGTCGGCTAATTCGGCAACCAGATCGGGGTTATCGATCTTGGCTAAGTTGAAAACCAGCACCTCGCCATAAATACGGGCATTTTCAATGGCAGCATGGTAGGCGGTAAAATAGGTACTGCTAACCTGCGGATGGACAATATCATAAAGCACCCGGTTATTCGCAAGGGGAAATAGCTTTAAATATGCCCCCCGGTCAGCCTTCGACCACTCCCGACCCAGGTCCTGAGTTTCCGATTTAATTGCATAAAATAAGCTGGTCGCAAGTTTGGTGTTAATCGAAACTTCTTGCTGCTGCAAATATTCGTACAGGATCGTTGCCGATGCACCATAGTGTTCCCGCACATCAACCCAGAAAATGTCACCCAGGTCGCGCTTGGGGCGATGATGATCAATTACCACATGAACTGGTTGGTCAGCTGGCAAAGAATTATTCCCGGTCTGCGGCTGGGTATCGACCATACAAATCACGGCAAACTGTTTTAAATCGAGTTTGCCGATGGCTACCAAGGTAATTTCAAGCAATTCAACCATGCGCCGATTTTCACTGCGACCAATCACCCCGCCATAAGCCAATACCGCATCCTGCCCGGTCTTAACCAACAGCAGATGTCGCAATGCCACTGCCGCTGCAATTGAATCGGGATCGGGGTTATCGTGACAAACAATCAAAATCTTACCCCGGCCACGCACCCATTCAATCAAATCACCGACCGAATCGCTCCCAGGTGTTTTTTGAGAACAGTTCAGCGGTACAGAAGCAGATAAATCATCATTTTTCATCAACCTTAATTCTCCAAGTTCTAACTATGAATAATCACAATCACCAGCTAACCAATCGTTTGCAATGGTTGTTTCACCCGCCGCAACCACAAGCTATTAGTGACCACCGAAACGCTGGAAAAAGCCATCGCTAATCCGGCAAACTCCGGTTTAAGATAGAGACCAAACCAAGGATAAAACAATCCAGCTGCCAGCGGAATACCCATAACATTGTAGAAGAAAGCCCAGAACAAATTCTGCTTTATCTTTTTCAGCGTCTGTTGCCCTAATTTTATTCCGCGCTCAATATCAAACAAATCGCCACTGACCAAGACCAGATCACCGGTTTCCTTGGCCACGTCGGTACCAGTACCAATGGCGATACCGATATCGGCCTGAGCCAGTGCCGGGGCATCATTAATACCATCACCAACCATGCCGACTATTTTATTTTGCTGCTGATATTTTTTGACCACTTGAAGTTTCTGCTCCGGCAAAACTTCAGCTTCCACCTGGGTCAGGCCTATTCTAGAAGCAACACTTTCGGCAACCACACGACTATCACCAGTAACTAGAACCGGTTCAATGCCCATATGTTGTAAGCGTTGGATTACTGTTGCAGCAGAAGCTTTTATACCATCAGATAGAGCAAAGATTCCTTGCAAATTACCATCAACAGCAACGAAAATCAGCGATTTTCCCGCCTCCAGTTGCGTGGGGACTACAGCGGTTGCCTCAGAAATATCAATACCTCTTTGGGTCAGTAATTTTTGGTTGCCACACAAGACCAATTTTCCAGCAACCTTCCCCGCCAAACCGTAGCCACCGATCTCTTCAAATTCGGTCACTTCAGCCAAGGTAAGGTTATCTTTTTGTGCTGCGACAACGATTGCCCGAGCCAGAGGATGGGTACTCGCTGCTTCCAATGCCGCAGCGAGTTGCAGCAACTCCGGCACCGAACAATCATTAACCGGAATAATTTCATCAACCTGGAACAAACCACTAGTTAAAGTGCCAGTTTTATCCAGCAATAGTACCTGCAATTTAGAAATCTGCTCTAACACCGTTGCCCGTTTGAATAAAATGCCCAGCTCGAGACCTACCGAACTGCCAACCATAATGGCTGTCGGGGTAGCCACCCCAAGGGCACAAGGGCATGCAACCACAACCACGGCGATGGCCATTTGAAATGCAAACAGAAATTCTGCCCCAACCAATAGATACCAGCCGACAAAAGTCAGCAGCGATATAACGATAACAATCGGGACAAAAATATTTGAAATTCGATCGACAAATCTCTGAATTGGGGGTTTATCACCCTGAGCCGATTCAACCAGTCGGATGATCTGAGCAAGAACAGCCGTTTCACCAACGTGGGTCGCTTTGATAACTAAACGCCCGGAGCGATTAATTGTTGCCCCGATAACCTTTGCACCAACCTCCTTGGTAACGGGCAAAGCCTCCCCAGTAATCATCGCTTCATCAACAGCAGCAGTGCCTTCTACCACTTCTCCATCAACTGGAATTTTCTCCCCAGGACGTACCAACAACAAGTCCCCAAATTTAACTTCGCTGGTAGCAATATTTTTCTCCCGATTCCCATCCAGCAAAACCGCTCTATCTGGTTGCAATTGTAGCAGTTGCTTTAAGGCTGCTCCGGCTCTCCTTTTCGCTCTCGATTCAAGCCATTTACCAAACCGGATAAACAAAATCAGCATGGCACTGGTTTCAAAAAAAACGGTTGGATTTGAACCAAGCAGACCAGAAACGGCGAGAACGGAATAACCATAGGCGGCGGTAATTCCGAGGGAGACCAATACATCCATATTGGCACTACGGTTATGCAGAGATTTCCAGGCACTACTATAAAAGCCCAAGCCCGCCGTAAACTGTACAATCGTAGCGAGCAAACCATTGATCAATACAGTAGCCTGCCCAAAAACCGGCACCAACATCAACAACATGATTGGCAGCGCCCCGGCAGCAGCAATCAAAACCAGACGTAACTCTTGTTTAGATTCGTCCAGATTATCGAGTTGTTGATCTTTAACTACACCGAATCCAGCCTTGTCTACCGCTGCAAAAATAGTTTCTTTTGACACCTGCTGCGGGGCATAATCGATCTGAGCAAAATTGGCCGCCAGATTGACATTTACATTGTCGACACCGGGCAGCTTTTTGAGCTGTTTTTCAATCGTAGCAGCACAAGAAACACAACTCATCCCCGAGATAGAAAATCTCAACTGCTCAAACTGCTGCACTTCTGTTGCTACAGTGGTAACGGTCTCCCCTGCCTCGTTTGCGACCGTAGTAAACCCAGCTTGATGTAGAACCTCAATAATTCGATCTATTGGAATGGGGGTTGCCGAGGCGGGGGAAAGCGTCGCATCCTTGCTATCCAGACCGACAACAACTGAGTCAACCTCTGGGAAAGACTGAATCAATTGCGTCACCCTGCCAACACACTTTTGGCATTTCATCCCGAATACCGGAATTTTCACGTTGGGTTCAATCATCAAGTTATTGTTCTCACTCTTAAAATAATTGGTTGATGCAGTGAAAAAGTTAAACCTGTTCAGCCCAGATGGACCACTTCAACTTCCCCCTCGGCTAATTGCTCCAGTCCATCAAGAATTCCCCAAGGAGAGTTTTCAACGGCAATAACAGGAACCCCTAACGCTTGGCTCGCTGCATCGATACTGATATCATCCAAAAACAGGGTGCCGCCATCTTTCAACATAACCTCGGGAATCACAACTCCACTTCCGAGCGGCAGCCCCTGCAACTGATTGATTAAATCGCTACCGGTAATTAATCCCGTTACCGTTACTTCCTCCCCAAAAAAATCATTTTTAATCGCAACTACCGCCACTTCAACCGCCGCCCGTTGCCCGATCCGTTCAGCAAATAATTTTAGTTCATCCTGAAATAAACAGCCGGTTACCAGGGTAATTTTATCCAGCTCCAGCGCTTCTGTTTCAAGCAAGACCTCATCTATCTGCTGCCGGAATTGGGCGATCATTCCAACCCCATTTTCGATTTGGGGGAAATCTTCGTAGTGACCATAAGTTGGCAAATTTTCTTGTGCCAGAAGATAAAACTCATCGGCCGGGAAAACAAACCGGGTACCAGCCTGAGCCAAAAACTGCTGTTGATATCGATGGATCAACTGCAAGCACCGGGTGGCATCACCCTTGGTCACTGGCTGTAGTTCAGGTAAATTCGAGCGATGGCTGGTCAAACCAACCGGCACCACCGCCAACGATACCACTTGCGGCTGCAGTGCAACCAGATCTTCAATTGTCTGGCTTAAGGCTTCACCGTCATTTAATCCCGGACATAAAACTACCTGACAATGGAGTTCAATCCCGGCGGTGGTTAAACGTTTCAACAAAGGGAGAATTTCTGGAATTTTGGTTCCAAGCAGGGTTTCACGCAAGGGGTGATCGGTAGCATGGACGGAAATATACAAAGGGGAAAGCTGATCAGCAATAATTCGCTGCAAATCAACTTCAGTTAGATTTGTCAGGGTAATATAAGAACCATAAAGATAAGAAAATCGATAATCTTCATCCTTAATATAGAGGCTGCGGCGCATCCCTTTGGGGAGTTGATGAATAAAACAGAAAAGGCACTTATTGCCACACTGATGGGGCTGAGGATGGGCAACCTCTAAACCGAAATCGGTATAATCATCCTTTACCACTGCCAATTCCCACAATTCATCATTCTGCCGTAAAACTTCCAGGTTAAACTGGTTGGCATCTATACAAGAATGGTAATCGACCAGATCATTTAATTCATGCCCGTTAATGGCAAGCAACCTGTCACCAGCAAGCAAGCCAAACTCAGCGGCATAGCTATCGGGCACAACCGATTCAATTTTCAACATCTACATGTCCCTCTGGGATTACCAGTTTTAAACAACAAGGGCGACGCCATCGGCATCGCCCTTAAAAAAACAGCTCTGACAGGTGTCTTTAGTCACGGCCACCATGTAACCGGAAATTACCATCCACAGCAGTAATGGTGCTGACTGCATGTTTATAAATAAGAACGTCGCCATCACTTTCGGCCAAAATACAAAAGCTGTCAAAAGATTTGATATAACCTTGCAACTTGTCCCCTGTCATCATCACAAAAGCGACCTTAACTCGCTCTTTACGTGCCTGATTCAAGTACTGATCCTGAATATTAAATGGTGATTTAGGCATGTCCTCTCCTTTTTAATGCAAAAAATTATCAATAGAAGTCTTTACTTTACCAGACTCAATCAAGTAATCAACCCAAATAATGTCAGATTCCTTCCGGAACCAGGTCAACTGTCTTTTGGCATACTGACGGGTATATTTTTTAATATCATCAACCATCTGTTCTGCTGAAATATTTCCTTTCAGATAACTTACAACTTCACGATATCCCAAGGTTTGTAACGCTTTTAGATCAAGCGAATAACTTGCTACCAAGTCTTTTACTTCAGCAACCAGACCAGCCGAGATCATCTGTTCAGTACGCTGATTTATCCGGGAATAAAGTTCCTCGCGAGGAAAGTCAGGTGCCAGTTTCAAAACCCGATAAGGTTGCTCGGCAAACTGATGTTCCGCTTTCAGCGCAGATATTTTCCTGCCGCTGAGAGTACAAACTTCAAGTGCCCGGACGATACGGATGATGTTATGGGGGTGAATTTCTACAGCGGCTTCGGGATCAACTACTTGCAGCTCTCGATATAGACTGCCAGCTTCATCCTCCTCACGTAGATGCAACTGTTGGCGTAGTGCGGGATCACTGGTGGGTAATTGCGCTAATCCTCCCAGCAACGCCCGGATGTAAAGACCGGTCCCTCCGGCGATACAGGGGATGTTACCTCGAGCCGATATTTCCCGGATCAACGGTCGAGCCCGATCAACAAATTCGGCCACCGAAAACTCTTGCTCGGGATCGATGAGATCGATCATATGGTGCGGAACCAGAGCCTGTTCTTGCGCCGTTGCCTTGGCAGTACCGATATCCATACGTCGGTAAACCTGACGTGAATCGGCAG
>DAOWKG010000097.1 GCA_030639985.1 Desulfuromonadaceae bacterium | reverse complement strand
GTGCATGATTCTGATTCGCAAATTGGGGTACAGTTGGCATTTCGTTTGCCGGGACGCAAAGATGAACGTACCTTGGCCATCCGCTTGTTACGGCGGGTTTTATCGGCGGGCGGTGGCGCCCGTTTGCCACTTCGATTGCGGGAAGAATTAGGCTTGACCTACGCCGTCGAGGCAAATTGTTCCATGTTTGACGATACCGGTTATCTGGCGATAGATCTTTCGGTCACTCCAGAAAATTTCACGGTAGCTATGACGGAACTATTTAAACTGTTGGTTGAATTGCGCCAAGAGCCAATCTGCGGCGAAGAACTGGCAGCGGTGGTCAGGAGTTATCGGTTTGATCTCGACTTTTCCCGGGATCAGCTCGAAGCAATGGCGGTTCGTTATGGTTGGGGGGTGCAGGCCGACTATGTTCGTACGATTGCAGAAGATTGTCGGGAGTTGCAGCAACTGACTCCGGCAGAGCTGCAACAGGTGGCAGGGGAATTGTTTTGCTCACAGGGGATGAAGTTGGTTGTCGTTGGCCCCTGGAGTGATGCCGATCGGCAGAATGTCGAACAGCAATTGTACGACTGTGGTTTGTAGCTCCGCGCTTTTAATTAATCCGTACCGTTTTGTAGAGAAAGTTTTTAAAGCGATAAAACTGTTTCTTTTCCGTACTTGAATTGTCATCCGGGTCACATGCCCTCAGCAAACGTGCCAGCTTTGGCATATTGGTAGCACCTTCCGCCCGAGCTTTTTCAACCAGCTTGATTACTACTTCACGGGTTAATTCCTGTTCGCTATACGGTTGGTAGACTGCGTCCCAAAAATCATTCTCATTTGCCAGTATCCGTTTAAATATTTCCTCCGCCGCCTGGTCGGCAATAACCAGCCGTTTTGCGTCGGTTTTGTCGCCATAACTTCCTGTTTGTGGTTGGATCGCCCGCTCAATTTCTGCGGTACTGATAGTTTTGCTCTCGCGCAGCAACATGGCGCGGAGGAGGATACTACGTAATTCACGGATATTGCCGGTATAATGGTGGCGTTTAAGCATCCCTTTTGCCGCTACGGTAAGAATTGGGGTTTCGTCCGCATCTTGATCTGGCTGATAATAGGCTTGATAGAGACGCCCCAAAAAGTGGACCGCAAGGTCGGGGATATCTTCGCGGCGCTGATTCAGTGAGGGGACTTCAATGATCAGTTCCGAAAGGCGATGGAAGAGATCTTCCCGGAACGATCCGTCAGCAATCAGTTGGCGTAGGTCGCGGTTGGTGCCGGCAACCAGTAGTACCTTAGAGTGCCTGGTGATGTTTTCTCCCAGACGGATGAATTCACCGCTATCAAGAAAGCGCAATAGCTGCACTTGGGTTTTCGGGTCGGCGTCGCCAATCTCATCGAGAAAAACTACCCCGCCATTTGCTTCTTCAAAAATACCCCGGCGATCACTGTGGGCACCAGTAAAAGCGCCGCGTTTATGGCCGAATAGTTCAGAATAGGTTAGTTCGCCACTGTAAGCGGCAATATTGGTTTTCTTCAGCGGTAACGCATTTTGAGTTGCTAGAAGCTTACGGTAGGTCTGATTAAGTTGGTCGAACAGGTTATTAAACAGAAATTCTTTTCCCGCCCCGGTTTCGCCGGTGATCAGGATTGAAGGCAGGCCGAGAAGTTCCCCTTTTCCTGGTAACTTGGGACTTTTCCAATTGATAATTCGTTGGCAGAGGGGTTGACTAAGGCGCTGAATGGTATCAATAACCTCTTGGGTTTTGGTCGAGTTGCCGATTATGTTACCCATCCGGTAGGAGGTGATGTTCGGATCTTTGTAGTCAACGTCCTGACGCAGTCGATCAATTTGACTGGTAAGCTGTTCGATTTTTTGGAGAATGGCCAGATGGTGTCCGATCATCCGCTCAATAATCAGCAGGATGCGTTTGTGTTCACTGGTAAAGAAGTGAGGGCGCAGGCTGTCGAGGCAGATGACGGCCAGCACTTCACTGTCATAGATTACCGGAACTGCAATCTCACTCCGAATAGCTTCGGTGACCGGTTGATAAAAATTATTGCTGGTCTCGATATCGAGACTATCTACCAAAATCTGAGCTTTTGCGGTCACCGCTGCTAATCCCGAGAGGCTTCGTTGCTCGAGTGGAAGTTCTTCGCCGCCGACGCGCAATTGGGGGATGTGCTGTTTGAGCCAGTCGCGGTTTTTTGCTCCGATTAGTTTCCCCCCGGAATCTTCAACTGCCAGCCAACGCTCTCCTTGTTGCTCTCGGATCAGGGCAATACTGCCAGTATCAGCGCCGATTAATTGAGTTGCTTTGGAAAGAACCCGGTGGAGGAACGGCTGTAAACTGTCATTTGATTGATGGAGTAAATCTCTGATCTCTGCCAGAACTTGAACCTCAAGGTGTTCATTGCCAATCTCTTGAACTACTCGTTGGGCCATTTCGGCGTGAGCATCAAGGAGATCACGTTCAAACGGGCTGAATTGGTACTGTTCCTTGGTGTAATAATTGACCAGACAGATAACTCTGCGGGTGCGTTTATCGTAGCGAGGCACCATGTAGAGCGATTTTAACCCCAATTTTTTGGTCAAATACGATTTTTGCAGCGTCTCGGCAGCCAGATCAGAAATGTAAAAGGGTGCCAGTAAGCTATCATCAGCAATAACCCCGGCCCGGTCGATGAAACTTGAAAGGAGTGATTCTCCTGGGCTGAGGTTGATTAAGCGTTCTTCCTCATACAGCTTTCTGGCTTCACGTTCTTTGGAATAGGAGGCTAAGATCTGCATCGTGCGTTCCCCATCAACGGTAGAGGGAACTGGGATTAACACCGAAGCTAATGCTACCTGATCGATTAATTGAGCGGCAGATTTCACCATGAACAGCGCTGCTTCGCGTTTTTTTGCCTCATCTACTTTACGTGCCAGTAGTAGTTGTTGTTGATATTTACGAGCCCGATTCAGCATTGGCGTTGTTTCCGCCAATAATTTGCGAATTCGGTGCAGTTGTCCTTC
The DNA here is from genome assembly GCA_030639985.1 of Desulfuromonadaceae bacterium. GTDB lineage: Bacteria > Desulfobacterota > Desulfuromonadia > Desulfuromonadales > Geopsychrobacteraceae > Desulfuromusa. The sequence continues at coordinate 2,189 of DAOWKG010000097.1, read as the reverse complement.
GGAGGGGAGTTGCTCCGGTGTTGTTCGATCGAGGCAAAGAACGCCGATGGAGCGGCCTAATTGGGTAATTGGTAGTAGATAGGTTGATTTTATTTTATCCATTCCCGCCGTCAAGGGGAGATCGTGTGGATACTGTGACAGGTCGTTGATGTCAAGTTCACGCTTTTGTTGATAAACTTGAGAAATCGAATAGTCGCTATTGTTAATTGGTGAGAAGTTGTCCTTGAGTTGATCGAGTTCGCCGCTGGTTGCTGTGGCACAAGTCAGGGCTCCCATGGTGAGATCTTCCAGATAGATGCGGCAATGGCCACTGCCAGCAAGAATCTGAATTCCGTCAACTAATTTATGGAGAATCTCTTCCAGGTTTTCTTTACCAAATTCCTGAATTTCACCAATTATCCGTTCGAGTTGTTGCGAGACTGGTAGATCCATATTTTATCTCCGAGTGAGTATTCTTTTACTCACTTTAGTTTATGGAAATTTGTTTTGCTTGTCAAAAGGTAACTGTTTGCAAAAAAATGACAACCGTTGTTTTGACCTGATACGCTGAGTTTGAAATATACAAATGTGCCACCATCGGCTATGTTGATAAGCATGAATAGTACAATTCAGACCGTTTCATTGTTTAATCTCGCCCTTGCCTTTATTCCGGTGATTGTTGTAATTGCCATTATCGGGAAGTGGCAGCTTGGCTATAAAAAATCGATCTATGCGGTGGGGCGGATGTTGGTGCAATTGCTCCTAATCGGCTATTTCCTTACCTATATTTTCAAGACTGAGAATAGTTGTATCGTCATCGCAGTGCTTGCAGTGATGCTTTTTTCGGCCAGTTGGATCGCTTTGGGAACTATCTCAATTCCCCGCAAAAGATTATATCTTAAAGCGTTTGGTGCAATCCTGCTTGGTGGCGGGGTTGTCCTTCTGCTCATAACGCAGGCGGTGCTCAACTTGCATCCCTGGTATCTACCTAGTTATGTCATCCCCTTGGCGGGGATGATTTTTGCTAATTCGATGAACAGTATCAGTCTTGCTGGTGAACGTTTTGAGGCCGAAATTAACCGCAACGTAGCGTACGAAAAAGCTCGTGGTGTTGCCATGCATGCCGCACTTATTCCAATAACCAACTCTTTGTTGGCAGTTGGGTTGGTTTCATTGCCGGGGATGATGACGGGACAAATCATCTCCGGAGTTTCCCCTTTAATTGCGGCAAGATATCAAATTATGGTGATGTGTATGATTTTCAGCTCTGCTGGTATTTCGGCGGCATTATTTCTTACCCTGATCCGGGGGGATCTGGTGACGCGGGATTGAAACTTGAGAGGAAGGTGTTTATGTCAAAACCTAAGCTTATAGAGCAATTTTCTGCGGCCGCCGGTAATGTCGGTGCCGAGGTTATTGCGGTCGACTCGATTTCGGCAGCTGCCAATTTTATTGCCGGAAAGGTTGCAGGTACGTTACTGCTACCTTCTTTCAGTACTGGCAGCCGTTTTAAGTTGAAGGCGGCTTTAAAAAAGACTGGTGTTGCTGTCGAGGTCGACAATTTTCGGGCGGTAGCGGAACAAGCGGAAGCCGGAATCAGTGGCGTCAATTTTGCTATTGCCGATACCGGAACCTTGGTGCTGGAGAGTACTGCCGAAGATATTCGCTTGGCAACGACCTTACCGACCAAACATTTTGCCCTGCTCGATCCTAAAAAGATTGTTGCTGATGGCATTGACGCGGTAAAGCCGCTGCGGCAAATGCATCAGCGCGATTCCCGTAATTATATCGCTTATATAACCGGACCAAGCCGAACCGCCGATATTGAGCGGGTTTTGACCATCGGGGTTCATGGACCGAAAGAATTGTTTATTTTGCTGGTACCGGGAATCTCGGACGATTTTCTGGAAATGTAAAAACTTAATTGCCACCAAGGCACCAAGGACACCAAGAAGGTCAAAAAAAATAACGGAGAGGCGGAGAGACAGAGAGAAAAACCATACTTTAAGGTTTTAAACCAAAAGACTTACTCTCCTGCCTCTGCGCCTCTCCGTTAAAATGGTTCTCTTGGTGTCTTGGTGGCTATCATGGTTTTAATAAAGGAGTTACGCAATGAATAAGCAGCGCAGCAAAGATTATCGTCAGCGGATTGATAAAGCTCTGGCAACTCCGAAATTGCAGGAGGCGCTCCATCAATTTGGTGATGCATT